>JAQGMD010000268.1 GCA_028292565.1 Burkholderia sp.
AGGACGTGTTCGCAATTGCACGGGCAGTGAACGTGAACGTTGCGGCGCCGTTGATGTTGGCCAGTGCGGTAGCTGCCGCGAGCCCGAACGCAAGCGAGCGGCGCATCCTGCATGTATCGAGCGGCGCGGCGCGAAACGCCTACCCGGGCTGGAGTGTCTATTGCGCGACCAAGGCCGCACTCGATCAGCATGCGCGCGCAGTGGTCCTGGATCACACGCGCGCCCTGCGCATCTGCAGCCTTGCCCCCGGCGTGATTGATACCGATATGCAGGCGGAGATTCGGGCGACTACGCTCGAACAATTCCCGCTGCGGGAGAAATTCGAAGCGTTGAAGCAAACTGGAGCACTGTCGGATGCCGCTGAATGCGCGAATCGAATGGTGGATTATCTGCTGAGCGAAAAATTTGGCGAAGCGCCGGTTGCGGATCTGCGCGAGCTATAGACGTTCATTACTTTATTGCAGCGCGGAGCGCCCTGAATCCTTCGAGGTAGTGCTCAACCAGTCGCTTCCCAGTCTGCAGCCGTCGTTCCGAATCCGTCGCCAAGGCGCGTCTGACTCCGTCAGCGAGAGCATCGACGCTGACTGCGCCCGGCATGTCCGCGTCCTCCCAGGTGGCGGCGAACTCAACCTGCTTTGTGGAGTTCATCCCATATACCGGGTGGAGAAGATTGATCCTCGGCAGCGCAAACGCCATCGCGACTATCCTGCCGTGCAAGCTGCTGCCGCAGTAGACTCGACTGCCGGCGATCAGCGCGCAGATATCCCAGACATCGAGCGATGTGAATATTTTTACCGATGCACTGCGCATGCGTGCCGCCGCACGCTGGTAACTAAGCAGGTCATCATGCCAGGGCGCTGCGCCGGCGCGAAAAAGCACCACGCCGTACCCAATGGAATGTGCGACCTCATCGAGCCGGCTTGCGATTTCCGCCAGCGTTTCATCATCGCCAAATTCAACGCTGAACTGGACTGCGATATACCCTTGGGCGAACTCCGTCGACATTTGCGCTGCGCGCTCGCGTATTCGCGCGCCAAACAGTTCAGCCACCATCACAGCGGGATCAGGCAGGAGCCTGGCCGTGATTCCTGCCAAAGCGAGTAGCCACTGTGTTCGCTTGTCGCGAACAGTCACGACATCAGCTGCCTTCAAATTTGACAACACCTCGGCACGCAACGCCGGATCGCGTTGATCCAGGTCCACTCCACCTACAGCGTTGTACGTCACACTGGGTGCGTGCGGAAACAGTTCATGCCCGATGGTATAGGGTGCGAGCGCGGGAATACCCAGTTTGCCTCGCGCCCATTCCGGCTTTTCCTGCGGATGCTGGTCGAAGTACTTGATGGCTTCCTGCGCCCGGTCTGCCGGCAACAGCATTACCGCGGCCTCCCAGGCGTCGCAGGCAAGGAGTTCGCCACCAACGTGCATAATATTGACCTGGCGGTCCCTGCACTGCGTCGAAAGTTCCGCCAGCGCCCGCACCTGATGTCCGCCACAAGGACGCATGTCGCTCGCGGCGAGCCCGGCGAAGATACAATGCTTGTCTTCCAACAACGCGGCGGCGATGTGCGGAAACAGCAGATCGCCGAAGTTGTGGCGATCGAAAGCGCCAAACAGAATAGTGGGAAGACCGGTGGATTCGTCGCGTGTCACGGCACAATCATAAACCGCGACGGGAACCATGTACCCCGTTTGGACTCCAGACAGAATTGAAAGCGATTTTCTCGGAATGGAACACTTCCTGATACAGAACGAATTCGGACAAACCCAGGAATTGGCCGGGGAAGAAGTCGTCGTACCCGGCTACGAGGAACTGCAATTCATCCTGCATGCGTGGCTGTACGACAAACGCGGCGGTTGGGCTGTGACCGAGCGGTCGTCCGGGAAACGGATTACCAGCGGTCCGCAAGGAACCGAACACACGGCACGCGAACAGCTTGAGCGACAGCTGAAGATACACGGCAAGGATGCCCTCATGCGCGTGTTAGGCAAGGGGAATTTAGCCAGTTGAGGCGGAAAATGCGTCGTCCACAGACACCCAACCGCACTCCATGACGTGTCCCGCTTAACAACTAAAGTTTTGCGTAATCGAAACGCTTTTCCTCTACTTGGGGGATAATGCGCGCCCGGTTTCACTTTGTTGTAGCGCACCTTGCGCCGGCAAACCCGGGAATTTTTTAACTGTTTTGGAAGTACTACATTGGTCACGACTAGAGGCAAGCGCTGGAATGGGAACTTTGATTCCCTTCCGGCAGAGTTTTTGAAGGGCGTCATGGAAAAAATGGCTGAATATGGCGATCGCGTGCAGTTTTCGCTGGTCAGCGCCGGGCCACACCCTAGCTACCAGGTCATGAACACCCTGGAAAAAAAGATGGCATTCGACAGGAATCACCACCTGCTGCGCCCGCAGGAAGACGAGTTTACCGGTGTCAATGCCAGCAAATTCTTCACGCTGGATCAGGTTAAATCGGGAATCGCCGGTGTCGGCATCGGCTCCGGGACCGGATCGCGGACTTCCCGCGTGGTGCGCGCGCCGGCCGGCACCCGAACCACTGCGGCCAAGTTGCACGACCAGTTTGCAGCCCAGCGCTATGAGTATTTCAGGAATAATCGCCAGACGCTGCCGGCGTCTATTTCCGAGTATTCGGATGAGATTACCGACCTGATGAAGCAAGGGAAATCGGTGGAAGATGCATTTGGCGAGGTTGTGAAGAAGTATTTCTGATGCCCGGGACACCCTGGTGGCCTATGCGGCTCCCGCCGGTCGCGCGCCGCCAGGTTCGTCCAACCCGGATTGCATTCATCCCCGAAACGCAATCCTCGTGTCGCCTAAGTCCGCGCACGTTTCACTCATGCCACATCTATTGACTACCATCAGGTTGCGTGCCTCGCCGCCACTGATAATGCCCATCTACTCAACCGAGCAGCAGCGAACCCGCGCCTGACACGCCATCCTCTACGGATCCAACGCCGACCGCGCCGCGCACTACACCACTGTCAATATACCGCCCGACGTCCAATCCGGTGCCCCAAAAGAGGAACGACCAAGCGAAGCGCCTTCCGCCGGATGAAAAAACTTATCCGCGATAGTGGGCGTTCTCTGCAGGTTACGGCGGTGTTGGTTCGTTAGCCGGATACAGCATGCGTGCCACCACGCTGTCAACCGGAACAACGTGAGCAATCTCAGGCGTAGCGAACGCGCGTGAGGGGTTTCTCACTGCGTTCGAAATGAGAGTGTCTTTTTGCATGCGTCACTAAAACAAATCGAATTGACCACCTGTCGACCGCGCGTTCTCCACCACCCGTTTTGGCACCGTGACAGGCCGACGAAAGCGCGACGCATCGAGCGACTTGAAATTGCGCGCATGGGCACCGATATCGAGGCGCGCAACCGCCTTCTCGAAGCGCTGCCGAATCAGGTCGGCCCACACGCCTTCGCCGTGCATGCGCGTGCCGAAGCTGGAATCGTAGTCCTTCCCGTCACGCATGTCGCGAACGCGGTTCATTACCCGCTGTGCCCGGTCCGGAAAATGCGCTTGCAGCCATTCCTGGAATAGCGGACTGACTTCCCATGGCAGGCGCAGCACAATATAGCTGGCGCTGATGGCTCCTGCTTCCGCTGCCGCCTCCATGACGCGTTCGAGGTCGGGCTCGGTAACGAAAGGTATCACCGGAGCGATGCTGACTCCGACCGGAATACCTGCGTCGGTCAATGTGCGTATCGTGCGCAAGCGCCGTGCCGGCGCGGCGGCACGCGGCTCCAGTGTGCGAGCCACTGCGGGGTCAAGCGTCGTGATCGTGACGGCCGCTGCCGCCTGGCCCTTCGCGGCCATCGCCGCCAGCAAGTCGATATCGCGCTCGATCAGGGAAGACTTGGTAATTAGCGCAACCGGATGCTCGCACTCGTGCAGCACTTCCAGTACGCGCCGCGTCAGCCGCAATTCGCGCTCGCACGGCTGGTAGGCGTCCGTGTTTACACCGAGCGCAATCGGTTCGGGCACATAAGACGGTTTGGCCAGCTCGCGCCGCAACAATTCCGGCGCATTGATCTTGGCAAACACCTTGCTCTCGAAATCAAGCCCAGGCGACAGGCCGAGATAGCTGTGCGTCGGACGCGCGAAGCAATAGATGCAACCGTGTTCGCATCCGCGATAAGGATTAAGAGAGACATTGAACGGTATGTCGGGCGACGCAGTGCGGGTCAGGATGGTTTTGGCTTCCTCGTCGAAGACCCGTGTCTTCCATACCGGTCCGGTGCGGGATTCGCCTTCTTCTATGGCGTCTGCCCAACCGTCGTCGAAACTTTCACGCGCCTGCAACTCGTAACGCCCCTGAAGGTTGGTGACGGCGCCGCGCCCTTTTAACGCTTTCGCGGGCTCCTTCCTGAGTGGCGGATCGTCTGTGTAGGAATGCTCATCGGACATAAAATGTGATACTGTATGGATATACAGTATATTAATCCGGCGTCGAGTGAGAATCAAGTGCGAAACAACATCTTTTTTACGGGGCAACTCGAACGCAGAGTTTTCAAAACCTTCCGAAAGAACGAATCTGATACCCGGCATTTCGACGCGCTCACCCCCAAAGCGAGCCGAACTTTTTATTGCAAGAAATGTCCTATTCGTACGCTTTTTTCTCTCGCGTAAATTAGCGAGCCCCGCACCGCACGTTGGTGCGTGCGTGCCCGCCGCCGACCCTGCCAAGATGCCACGAAACCACCAGATGATAAATCCTGACGATATTCGAAACGCGCACATCCTCGTCGCGGACGATTGCGCAGATAACACCGAGCTGCTGGTTGAAATGCTGCACATCGCCGGCTATACGCGTGTTTCAGCGACGATGAATTCGAGGGAGGTGTGCGCGCTGCATGCAAAGAACGATTACGACCTGATTCTGCTCGACATGCATATGCCGGGATTGAACGGGCTTGAAGTGATGAAGGGTCTGAAGGAAATCGAGAAAAGCGGTTACCTTCCGGTCCTCGCCATCACCGGCGACGAACGTTACAAGATTGCCGCACTGGAAGCGGGCGCCCGCGATTTCGTCACCAAGCCCTACGACATGGTCGAATTCACGATGCGCATCAAGAACATGCTGGAAGTGCGGCTCCTGTATAAAACGGTGGCCGAGCAAGGCCGCCAGCAGGAAGAGATGGCATTGCACGACGCATTGACCGGTCTGCCGAACCGACGCCTTCTGACCGACCGCATCGAAAAAGCGATGCAGCACGCGAACCGCACTCATCAGTTGATGGCATTGCTGTACCTCGATCTCGACGGGTTCAAGGAAGCCAACGACCAGCACGGCCACCAGGCAGGCGACACGCTGCTCAAGGCGGTTGCCAGCCGCTTGCGAGTAGCCATGCGCGGCGAAGATACGGTGGCGCGCGTCGGCGGCGATGAATTCATCATCCTGCTGTCTGATATCAGCGCCATCGAAGACGTCATGCAGCCTGCATCCAAGCTGCTGCATCTGCTGGCGACGCCTTTCAACATCAACGGCACGCCGGTCCGGGTGACCGCCAGCATTGGTGTGGCTTTTTATCCTGCCGATTCAAAGGACGTGGATTCGTTGATCGCACTTGCGGACAGCGCGCTGTACGAAGCAAAACGCGCCGGCAGGAACCAGTACCACTTCGCGAATTCGCCCACGGAGTGCGAGTTGACGCGATAGGGATTCGATCCTGCGTGCTGTCGCGGCCGGTCCATCGTAGGGTGGGCTGGCCATCCTACGTGCTGTCGCAGCCTGTACGTTCCTAAAGTAGCCCTCCCCAGAGATAAGTCGAGTACCGGGTGCGCTTCCCCCAGCCCCCGGTCGCCACAATTGCGGTCAGAAATATCGCCGGCCGCGTACCCATGCCAACAGCAGGAACAGTCCAAATTTGTCGACGGTCAATTAATTTTTGCGCGGGGACGATAAACCGCAGGGTGGCCGCCTGCCCGATCAGCGATAATTCGCGGCTAACGAATGAACGCCCCCGAGGCACTGTATGAGCATCAGCCATCCCGTCGTCGTCGCCGAAAGTGAAATCGAGATGACGGCCGTCCGCGCGCAAGGTGCGGGCGGCCAGAACGTCAACAAGGTATCGAGCGCCATCCACTTGCGCTTTGACGTGATGGCTTCGTCACTTCCCGACCAGATCAAAGAGCGCCTGCTCAAACTGAATGACCAGCGCATCACCAAAGACGGCGTCGTGATCATCAAGGCGCAGTCACACCGCAGCCAGGACAAGAACAAGGAAGACGCTTTGCAGCGCCTGCATGAGATGATCGAAAGCGTGTCGGTGCTGCCGCTGCAGCGCCGCCCCACCAAGCCGACACGCGGGTCGCAGCGGGTGCGCCTCGAGAAGAAGAATATGCGCGGTCAGGTGAAGGCCGCCCGACAAAAAGTATTCGATTGAGTCCGTCAAAGTTCCTGACTCGTAAAAAAAGAAAGTTCAACTATTGCGTCATGGTTTGGTTGACATGCCTCTACCCCCCGACTAGTCTGAAAGCGCAGGGACTGATATGCAGAACCCCTTTGGCGAGAATATCGACATCACGGTCATGTGATACGGCAATAGCAATCACTGACGTTAACGTCCTATGGACAGGTCGAGCACCCTCACCAGGACAGTCTGGGGAAACGTCAGTGCTTGCAAGCCCGGTCCTCCCCGACCGGGCTTCGTTTTGTTTGCGGCTCCGATTGGAAGCGCGCCAGGGTCGGGGGTCCTTAACACCGCACGCTCAACGCAAGCATAGTGCTTCCGGTGCATGCTGCGGCATTCAACAGAGGTGCAATGGATTTTTCGATCAAAGGGACGCGCACAGATATACAGCCTGTGGTTTCCGGAAGCGGGCGTGGCGCAGTTGTTGTTTACCCGGGCGAGGCAACCCGGCCCGGTGGCCATGAAATCATGACGCAGTGCGCGCTGGCCAGGCGGCTGGCGGCAATCAAGGAGTATGAATACGCGGGCGAATACGACCGCTCTTTACGCTATGACGGCCCGTTGTACTTCGTACCGGGTGACACCCTGGTCGACTTCCGGTTGGCACGCAGCCTCGGCATACACGGGGAGTCAGATTTGTTTGGCGGCGTGGTGCCCTTTCCGTTCATCGCCACCAAGACCATCACGCATGCGCTGCCGGCCGCGAATTCGCCCGCGCCCGAGGGTTGGTCCGCCGACTTCGCGCGCGCAGTGCAGCGCGCCGTGTTGGCCGGTTACTCAGCATACTCACGCGATGACGTGCTTAACGCAGGGTTGCGCCTGTTCAAGAACGGCGCGGTACGCCTGAAAAAAGCAAGCGGCATCGGCGGATCCGGCCAGACGG
>JAQGMD010000285.1 GCA_028292565.1 Burkholderia sp.
TGGGCGATGGTGTACCTGCTGCACAAATATTTCGGCCGCGATGGCCGCGAGGAAGCGGAAGCACTGTTGCGCCGCAATTCCGGCGACCAGGACAATCCGCGCATTCTGGAAGCATTCAATGAAGAGACGCCCGACTGGCTGGCGTTCTACATGTTTACTTACTTCACCGATCGCGACGGCAAATTCCAGCTCAATGCGCTGGCCGAATCCGGCTTCGATCCGCTGTCGCGCACCTGCCGCTTCATGCTGACCGAAGAAGCGCATCATATGTTTGTCGGCGAATCGGGGATTTCGCGTGTGCTGCAGCGCACCTGTGAAGTGATGAAGCAGCATGGCATCGAAGATCCGGCGCAAGTACGCGCCAAAGGCGTGATCGATTTGCCGACGATCCAGCGTTACCTGAACTTCCACTTCAGCGTCACGATCGACCTGTTCGGCGCCGACCAGTCTTCCAATGCCGCGATGTTTTATGGTGCAGGCTTGAAAGGCCGTTACGAAGAAACCAAACGCGACGACGACCATCTGCTGAAAAACCAGCAATACAAGATTCTGGAGGTACAGAACGACAAGCTGACGGAATGCGAAGTGCCGATGCTGAATGCGCTCAACGAAGTGTTGCGCGACGACTTCATCCGCGATTCGATTGCCGGTGTGGGCCGCTGGAATCGGGTACTGGAGAAGGCGGGTATCAACTTCCGCCTTATCACGCCACATAAGGCATTCAATCGCCATATCGGCAGCTTTGCCGACTTCAGGGTGTCGCCTGATGGTCGCGTGATTTCGCAAGCCGAGTGGGAGGCCAACGTGAACACCTGGCTGCCGACCGAGGAAGATCGCGCGTATGTCGCTTCATTGATGGGGCGTGTAGTTGAGCCGGGCAAGATGGCGAACTGGATTGCGCCGCCGCCGGTGGGCATTAACCGCCAGCCGATCGATTTTGAATATGTACGTTTTAATTAATTGGTCCTTGCTTGTACCTTCCCCTTGAAGAGGAAGGAGTAATAAGGCAAGCGTCAAATTTGACTACGCTCCCCTGATTGGCCCGCCATGAACGCCCCAGAACACGTCGTACTCATCAAGCAGCACCTGATCGATCCGGAAGTCTGCATACGCTGCAATACATGCGAAGAGACCTGCCCGATCGACGCGATCACTCACGACAGCCGCAACTATGTGGTCAAGGCGGACGTGTGCAACGGGTGCGGCGCCTGCATTTCTCCCTGTCCAACGGGTGCGATTGATCATTGGCGCAACATGCCCAAGCATGCGGCGTATCCGATCGAGGAGCAATTGACCTGGGACGAGCTGCCGGCCGAGAAGGAAATCGCCGACCGCATCCTGACCGAGATGACGGTCGAGCATGCGGTTGAGGGAGAGGCCGAGGCCGGGATCCAGGTCAATGCTGCCGTTTCCGGGTCATCGCCGACGCCGCCATGGTCCGCCGCCCATCCCTATGTCAATCTGTATACGCTGAAGTCTCCGATCACGGCTACGGTCGCCGGAAATTTCAGGCTGACCGCGCCCGATACGCAGAACGACATTCGTCACATCGTGCTGGATTTCGGCACCCAGGTATTTCCCATACTCGAAGGCCAGTCGATCGGTGTCATTCCGCCCGGCAGTGACGCCAATGGCAGGCCCCATTACATAAGGATGTATTCGGTCGCCAGTCCGCGCGACGGCGAACGCCCCGGATACAACAATCTTTCGCTGACGGTGAAGCGCGTTCTCGAAGACCATGAAGGCAAGCCGGCGCTGGGCGTGGCGTCGAACTATCTCTGCGATTTGAAAAAGGGCGACACGGTGCGGGTGACCGGTCCGTTCGGCGCGAACTATCTGATGCCGAACCATCCCGGCTCCAACCTGCTCATGATTTGCACCGGAACCGGCTCGGCGCCGATGCGTGCCATGACAGAACACCGGCGCCGCCTGGTTGCGAGCGGCAAGCCGCAGGACGGCAAGCTTATGCTGTTTTTCGGCGCCCGCAAGCCGGAAGAATTGCCATACTTCGGACCGCTGCTCAAGCTGCCCGAGGATTTCATCAACATGCACCTCGCGTTTTCACGCGTGCCGGACCAGCCCAGGGCTTATGTGCAGGACAAGATCAGGCAAGCGGGGAGTGCGGTCGTCGAACTGCTCAAGGGTGATACCTACATCTACATTTGCGGCTTGAAAGGGATGGAAACCGGCGTGATGGATGCGATGCGGGAGATCTGCAACGCGCAAGGCCTGGACTGGCCGGCGATGCATGCCCGTATGGTGAAGGAAGGGCGCTGCCACGTCGAGACGTATTGACCGAGCGTAGGGTCGTCCTGGATGGGAACCGTAGGCGCACCCTACGCCTGCATTGATCATTTCCCAGTCCCGAACGCCTCGTGCATCGTCAGGATATGTCCGGTCTCACCCGCATCGTAACCTTCCAGCGCCTCTATCCTTTTCCCGAAGTCCGCCGAGCGCAAGATATCGATCACGTCGCTCATCGGCGATATATTCAGTGACGTTTTCTCCGCAGCAAAGAAATAGCGTTCCTTGACGAGCGGCACAAAATCGAGACCGAAGCGACGCGCGGCGGTTTCGACGCCGATGCCCACATCCGCCATTCCGCTCGCGATATAGGCAGCCACGGCCGCATGCGTAAATTCCGTGCTTTCATAGCCGTTGATCCGGGAGGTCTGGATGCGCGCCTTCTTCAGCATCAGTTCGAGCAGCATGCGCGTCCCCGAGCCCTCCTGGCGGTTTACAAAGCGCACCTCCGGCCGCTTCAGATCGGTCAGTGACCCGATCTTCTTCGGATTATCGCGCGTCACGAACAGGCCCTGGTTTCTGGTTGCAAGCTGGATCAATACGTGGGTTTCCGGATTAAGCCAGCGGGTGTAGCGCTCGACGGCAGCCGCCTCGAATTCGCCGAGCGGTACATGGAATCCGGCGAGATCGCACTCGCGCCGCTCCAGCGCTGCCAACGCTTCCGTACTGTTGCGATAGCGAACCTCCAATGGCAGATGCATGGCATTGATCCACTCCGACAGCGAAGCGACGGCAAAGCCGTGGCTCGCAAAGAGCCGCAACGCCTTGCGCGGACCACTGACAGTCTTGCTGATCTCGGTTTCCAGTTCGGATGCCAGGCTCTCGAGCGTGGGGGAAAGGCGCGCACGTATCCGTTCGTCTGCGAGCAGAAGGGCCTCGGCCAACGGGCTCAACTGCGTACCGCGCCCCGGCTGTTTGACGAGCAGCTGCGTTCCGAACAGCTGTTCCGCGTCGCGCAACAATCCCCACACATGACGATATGACGACCCGGCGCTCTTTACCGCGGCCGCGATGGAACCGGATGACCTGATCTGGTACAGGAGTTTTAACAGTACGAGGGTGTCCAACGTTCCAGCAGGTTGATTGCTGTCCTCGCGAGAGATGCGCCATAGCGGCTCGATCGATACTTTGTACATTATGTAATATTTTGCATATTTTAGTGCGAGGACTATCCTGCTATATTGCTTGGAGAATACCGTCATTAATATGTTAATTAAAGCATATTTGCGCGCCGACTTCGACAATTTCAGTGAAAGCCAGCATGAATCAGAGAGTCATCCCCATCGTCGCCTCGGCGCCGACAGTGACGAAGGAACGCAAGCGCCAGGCGCCGAAAGGCCGCCGCGTCGATCCTGTAGCGCTTGCGCAAGTCCAGATGTTGCTGGGTGATGCTCCACGCCGGCGCGATCTGCTGATCGAACACCTGCACCTGATCAACGATCATTACGGACAATTGTCGTCGCAGCACCTGGCGGCGCTCGCCGAGGAAATGCGCATGGCGCAAACCGAGGTGTATGAGGTTGCGAGTTTCTATCATCACTTCGATGTGGTGAAAGAGGATGCAAACGGCGCAATCGGTGCTGCGCCCGCATTGACCGTACGGGTGTGCGATGGCTTGTCGTGCGAGATCGCCGGTGCGCAGGGCCTGCTCGAAAAACTTCCCGCGATATTGGGCAAGGACGTGCGCGTGATTCATGCTCCCTGCGTCGGCCGTTGCGAACAGGCGCCGGTGGCGGTGGTCGGTCAAAACCCGGTACCGCATGCAAGCTGCGAATCGGTCAAGGCGACAGTGGACGCGAACGCGACGCAAGATGTGCCGCTGGACTTCATCGACTATGCCGCATACCAGGCGCAAGGCGGTTATCGATTGCTGAAGGAATGCGTCGGCGGCGAACGTGACGTCGAGTCAGTCATCAAGGTGATGGAAGACTCGAGCTTGCGTGGTCTGGGCGGTGCTGGTTTCCCTGCCGGCCGCAAATGGCGCATTGTGCGCAATGAACCGGCCCCTCGGCTGATGGCGGTCAACATCGACGAAGGCGAGCCCGGAACATTCAAGGACCGCACGTACCTGGAACGCGACCCGCATCGCTTCCTGGAAGGAATGCTGATAGCGGCCTGGGCCGTCGGCATTGCCGCGGTCTACATCTATCTGCGCGACGAATACCACGGCTGCCGTGAATCGCTGGAAGCTGAACTCGCCAAGCTACGCGCAAACCCGCCGGCGGCCGGCATGCCGGAGATCCATTTGCGGCGCGGCGCCGGCGCTTACATCTGCGGCGAAGAATCCGCGATGATCGAATCGATTGAAGGCAAACGCGGGATGCCGCGCCTGCGCCCGCCATACGTTGCGCAAGTCGGCCTGTTCGGCCGCCCGACGCTCCAGCATAACTTCGAGACACTGTACTGGGTGCGCGAGCTTCTGGAAAATGGCGGTGCCTGGTTCGCGTCGCATGGTCGGCATGGACGCAAGGGACTGCGCTCATTCTCGGTTTCAGGTCGCGTGAATAAGCCCGGTGTCCACCTCGCGCCGGCAGGCATCACCATCCAGGAGCTGATCGATGAATACTGCGGCGGCATGCTGGACGGCCACAACCTCTACGCTTATCTGCCGGGAGGCGCATCCGGCGGAATCCTGCCTGCGTCCATGAACGACATCCCGCTCGATTTCGACACGCTGCAACCGTACGGCTGTTTCATCGGCTCGGCGGCAGTCATCGTGCTCTCCGATCAAGACAGCGCGGTCGGCGCGGCGCGTAACCTGATGCGCTTCTTCAAGGACGAATCATGCGGTCAGTGCACGCCGTGCCGCGTAGGCACCGCCAAGGCGCTGAGCCTGATCGAGCAACCGAAATGGGATACGGAACTGCTCGACGAGCTGTCCTTTGTGATGCGCGACGCGTCGATCTGCGGATTGGGGCAGGCTGCGCCGAACCCGGTCGACTGCGTCGTGAAGTATTTCCCGCATGAGCTGTGAGGAACAAATGAACGCAATCAACCGTAACGAAATCTCGCAGGCGCAAGCCGTGTCAGTCAGCTTCAGGCTCAACGGCAAAGAAGTGGTCGGCAACGCGAATGAGACCATCATCCAGATCGCCGATCGCGAAGGCGTGGAGATTCCGCGCTTGTGCTACATGGAGGGACTCGACACCGCAGGTAACTGCCGCGCCTGCGTGGTGGAGATCAAAGGAGAACGCGTTCTGGCGCCGTCCTGCTGCCGCAATCCCGTCAATGGCATGGAAGTCATTACCGACAACGAGCGCGCCGTCAAAGCACAAAAAATGGTGATCGAGTTGCTGCAGTCGGACATGCCGGAAACCGATTACACCCGTGACAATGAAGTCGATCAATGGGCAAGGAAGCTGAACGTCGGCAAACCGCGCTTTGCTCCCCGCGAGCACGTGAAGGCGGACCTCTCGCATCCTGCAATCGCCGTCAACCTCGATGCCTGCATCCAATGCACCCGCTGTCTGCGCGCGTGTCGTGATGAACAGGTGAATGATGTGATCGGTCTCGCATTCCGCGGCAATGAAGCGAAGATTGTGTTCGACATGGACGATCCCATGGGCGGTTCCACCTGCGTCGCGTGCGGTGAGTGCGTGCAAGCCTGCCCGACGGGAGCCCTGATGCCCGCTCGTAATGCAGCAATGACCGTACCGGACAAGAAGGTCGACTCCGTTTGCCCGTATTGCGGCGTCGGCTGCCAGCTCACCTACAACGTCAAGGACAACAAGATCCTCTACGTTGAGGGCCGCGACGGTCCCGCCAATCACAAGCGCCTGTGCGTGAAGGGTCGCTACGGTTTCGATTATGCTCATCATCCGCAACGCCTGACGAAGCCGTTGATCCGCCGTGCCGACGCGCCCAAGCGCGGCGACTTCGTGATGAACCCGGACAATGTGATGGACGTGTTCCGCGAGGCGACATGGGAAGAAGCGCTGGAAGTCGCGGGCGGCAAGCTGAGAGCGATCCGCGATAGCTACGGCGGCAAGGCGCTCGCCGGCTTTGGATCGGCCAAGGGCAGCAATGAAGAAGCCTATCTGTTCCAGAAGCTGGTGCGTACCGGATTCGGCAGCAACAACGTCGACCATTGCACGCGCCTGTGCCATGCATCGTCGGTAGCTGCGCTGCTGGAAGGCATCGGTTCCGGCGCGGTATCCAACCCGGTCATGGATGTGACCAAAGCCGAGGTGGTGATCGTGATCGGCGCCAATCCGACTGTGAATCATCCGGTTGCCGCAAGCTGGATCAAGAACGCGGTGAAGAACGGCACCAGGCTGATCGTCGCCGATCCGCGCCGCTCGGACATGGCACGCATGGCGCATCGCTTCCTGCAGTTCAAGCCGGATACCGACGTCGCACTGCTGAACGCGATGATGCACGTGATCGTGCATGAGGGACTGGTCAATGATGATTTCATCGCCAGCCGCACCATCGGCTACGATGAGCTGAAAAAGAATGTCGACGGCTACAGCCCGGAACTGATGGCGCCGATTTGCGGCATCGATGCGCAGACGATCCGCTACGTCGCGCGGCTGTATGCCACATCGAAAGGATCGATGATCCTGTGGGGCATGGGCATCTCGCAACATGTGCACGGCACCGATAACGCGCGCTGCCTGATCGCGCTGGCGTTGATGACCGGACAGATCGGACGGCCCGGCACAGGCCTGCATCCGCTACGCGGCCAGAACAACGTGCAGGGCGCCTCCGACGCCGGACTGATCCCGATGATGTATCCGGATTACCAGCGCGTCGATAACCCGGCCGCAAAGGCGAAGTTTGAAAAGCTGTGGGGTATGCCGCTCGACAGCCAGCCGGGCCTGACGGTGGTCGAGATCATGCATGCGATCACGGAAGGCAAGGTGCGCGGCATGTACATCATGGGTGAGAATCCTGCGATGTCGGACCCTGACGCCAACCATGCACGTGAAGCGCTCGCCGCGCTCGATCACCTGGTAGTGCAGGACATCTTCCTGACCGAGACCGCGTATCTGGCGGACGTGATCCTGCCAGCATCCGCCTTCCCGGAGAAGACCGGTACGTTCACCAACACCGATCGTCTGGTTCAACTCGGCCGGCAAGCGATTGACCCGCCGGGCAAAGCGAAGCAAGACCTGTGGATCATCCAGCAAATCGCCAAACGCATGGGCCTCGAATGGAACTACGCCGATGTGTCGGACGTGTTCGATGAAATGCGCCGCAGCATGCCGAGCATCGGCGGCATCACCTGGGATCGCCTGCAGCGCGACCATGCGGTGACCTATCCCTGCGAACAGGAAGGCGATCCCGGCAATTCCGTGGTCTTCACCGAGCATTTCCCGACCCAGACCGGCCGCGCGAGGTTCGTCCCGGCAGACATTATTCCGGCCGCCGAGAAGCCCGATGCCGAGTATCCGAATGTACTGATCACTGGCCGCCAACTTGAACACTGGCACACAGGAAGCATGACGCGACGCGCCACCGTGCTCGACGCGATCGAACCCGATCCGGTGGCGCTGGTACACCCGCTCGATCTCGCGGACCTGGGCGGCAAACCGGGCGACGTAATTACGATGGAATCGCGCCGGGGCAAGGTAACGCTGTATGCACGCGCTGATGACAGTTCGCCGCGCGGCGCCGTGTTCGTGCCGTTCTGCTATTACGAAGCGGCGATCAACAAGCTGACCAATGCGGCGCTCGACCCGTTCGGCAAAATCCCGGAGTTCAAATACTGCGCGATCCGCATCAGGCTGGGCGGTGAGCCGCCAGTACAAAGCAGCTATGGCGGGGGACAGATCCTCGCAGGGATCGGCGTATAACATGCGACGCCTGCCGCTATTGACGAATGCCACGATAGCCCTGACCGAAGAGGTCGGGGTGCTCGATGAGCGTCGTCGCGCATCGGCAATCGAGATCCCGGCCGAGCGGCCGCTGACGATTTATCTCGACAAGCGGGAGCTGGTAACGGTGATGACGCTGGGTGGAGCGCCGGAGGCTCTGACGCTCGGCTACTTGCGCAACCAGCGCTTCATCAGGTCGATCGAGGATATTGCAGCGGTACAGGTGGACTGGGATGTCGGCGCCGTCGCGGTCAAGACGCATAGTGGTTCCGGGGAAGTTGATGACCGCACCGCGACGCAAGTCATCACAACCGGCAGTGGACAAGGCACGGTATTCGGCGGACTGATGGATGAAGTCGGATCGATAGTCATATCCCCTGATGCGCGGCTGAAGCAATCGACACTCTACGAAATCGTCGACACCGTTCGCGTGCAGAAGTCCATCTACAAACGCGCCGGTTCCCTCCATGGCTGCGCATTGTTTTCCTCTGAAGGCGAACTGCTTTATTTCATCGAGGACGTGGGCCGTCATAACGCGGTCGATGCGATTGCCGGGAAGATGTGGCTGGATGATGTGCGCGGTGACGACAAGGTGTTTTACACGACCGGGCGCCTGACGTCCGAAATGGTGATCAAGGGCGGGCAAATGGGCATTCCGTTCCTGCTGTCGCGTTCCGGCACCACGCAAATGGGTCATGCTGTCGCGCAGCGTTTGGGCATATCCATGTTCGCCCGCTGCAGCGGCAAGCATTTTCTGTTGCTGACCGGACGTGACAAATTCGTACTCGAGCCGCATCTCGCGGACGAGTGATCCGTAGGTTGGGATGCAATCCCAACACGATGCATCAAACTCGACCGTGGGTCGGTATACAAATCCGGACAACGCCACCAAATAATTCGATCGATTTCCCCGCCATTCATCAGCCTGCCTGATCTCTTTTCTTTCGTGCGCACAATCGCTTTGATGTCGATCATTTCATCGGTTTCATGACGCTGCATTTTGTCCGCTGGTGAAATATCCTGCGGATGTCGCCTGCAGTAACGATGCGAATTTCGTCCACCCGACCAGCCTGCTGCGACTGTCGTTGTCTGTAAATTGAATCCTTCCAGGGGATTCGTCCGATTGCCCGTCCGGGGCATACCTGAAACGATTTTGATCGTTTCCATCCGCGGTCATTTCAACCGTACTCCGTCTGCAAAGGAGCATCTCTCATGGCACGTGTTAAGTCACATTTTTTTCGACGAGGTCGATTATGGGCTTGTTCAATGATGGTGTCGGCCGGTTGCGGCCTATGCGCGATCAGCCCGTACCCCCACGCCCAAGCTGCGCGCGCAAACCCGTATGATGTCCCGGAACCACGGGAACTGCAGGAACTGGTCAAACTCGATGACCGCCAACTCCAGTCGAGGATCGACACCGACTGGACCAATCTCCGCAAAACGCTGGATCGTTTTCTCCCTCCGGGAATGGAATCCGGCCCGCATCGCCCATCCTTTGTCGGCCCGCAGAAAGAATGCCTGGAAAACCGTTCGGCTTCGGCATGCAAGATCTACATGCGCGAGCTGATCGCGATCAACAAGCCGAAAGATCAGCAGGGCGGTTCACTACTGCTTAATCCATGGGCGTCGACTCCCAGGTGACGTAGTCCCTGGATCTTCAGATCCACTGGCATAGCCGGATCACGCATTCGGTCTGGCCCCATACATCCCCTTCTTATCCCTGGTGTGCTGCACGCGCCGGTTGCCCTGACTCGTGCGCGCGGCTTACGAAAATCTTTTTATTGGTGAGGTCAGCAAAAATGCAGAAAAATATCCTGAAGCAGTTCCTTTCTATCCTGGTTGCAGCGACGTCGCTATTGCTTGCACAGCTTGCATTCGCAGACGACCCGGCTCCTTTCGGCCAGGACCCGAGCGAATACACCTTGACGTTCGCGGAGGAGTTCAGCAATGGTTTCGACTCAGCCATATGGAATGACCATATCTGGTACTCAGCATCGAACCCGACCAGGAACTACACGGTAGAAGACGGGAAGTTGAAGATCTGGCCGCAACGGGACGCCGACGGAAATTTTTTCAACCGGACCATCGACACCGATGGGCGATTCTCGCAGGCGTATGGCTATTTCGAGATGGAGGCAAAACTCACGGCAGGAAGAGGCGCATGGCCGGCGTTCTGGTTATTCAACCATATCGGCGACCGCCGCCCCGAGATTGACGTGATGGAAGCGTATTCGGGTGGCGGCAAGGAAACCGGATGGTCGGATGAATACCACCGTCCTACTGCCTACGCGGCGACGGTATGGCAGGACCCTGCCTTTCCGAGCGGGGAGCAGACGGTCGCCACGCCCGACTTGTCTGCCGGATTTCATCGATACGGCGTGAAATGGGAGCCGAACAAAATAGCTTTCTATTTTGATGGCAAGGAATTCTATAGCGCTGCTGCACACATCAGCGACCCGCTATATATCCTGCTTGACCTGTGGTTCGGCAGCGCCAGCGGATCGCCAGACGACACGACGCCGACTGGCAAGGACAATGCCTATGAAATCAACTATGTCAGGGTATGGCAGTTCCGGTAGTGTCCTATTACCGCATCCAGAAAGACACGATTAAAAGCCGCCCCTTGATCGATCTCGCATCAATGGAGAGTGTGCCGAATAACTTTATCGCGCTCCCGGCGGTCTCAGGCTAAGGCGCCGCGCAGGAATAACTTGTGCAATTTGGCGGACGTAGCGGGATGCGATGCAAGGGGCCCGCCGAGGGGCGCGAGGAGGAGTCATAGCGAGCTATGGCGACGACGAGCAACGCGGCAGCGCGCCCGCTATGGCCAGCAAAATTGTGCAAGTTATTCCTGCACGGTGCCTGATAGCGCAATGGGGTGGAATATGGCAGAGGCTGGCGCGATCGCAATGGATGGCAAAGAGCAACCACTAGACCAGGGTGAATCGCATTTATCGAGGATCTTGCTCTGGAGTCTGTTCGTCGTCTTTTGCACGATCTGGTTCTACACCCTCGGTGCCCGCACCCTCGTGCCTACGGATGAAGGACGCTATGCGGAAATAGCGCGTGAGATGGCGGTGACCGGCGACTTCGTGACGCCCCGGTTGAATGGCATCAAGTACTTTTCAAAGCCCCCGCTGCAAGCCTGGATCACCGCGTTGGCATTCAAAGCATTTGGCCTGGGTGAATGGCAGGCGCGCCTGTGGACCGGCTTGTGTGGATTGTTCGGAGTCATCCTGGTCGCCTATGCCGGACGCCGTGTATTCAATGAACAGGCGGGACTTGCCGCCGGATTCGTGCTGGCGTCCAGCTTCTATTGGGCGGCGGCCGGACACATCAACTCATTGGACATGGGGTTGAGCACCATGTTGACGCTGGCGCTGTGCGCGTTGTTGATAGCCCAGCGCAACGACGCGACTGCGCGGGAACGACGGAACTGGATGCTGGTGTGCTGGGCCGCAATGGCTTTGGCGGTTCTCTCAAAGGGTCTGGTCGGCGTGGTGTTGCCCGCTATGGTGCTCATCCTGTACGCACTGGTGTCGCGCGACTGGCCGCTCCTGAAGCGGCTGCACTTCGGCCCGGGGCTGCTGATTTTCCTGGGGATGGCGGCGCCGTGGTTCGTACTGGTGTCCCTCAGGAATCCGGAGTTTCCACGCGTCTTCCTGGTCTACGAGCACTTCGATCGTTTCACCAGCGGCGTACACCGGCGCGAGGGCGCGTGGCATTACTTCATACCCTTGCTCCTCGTTGGCATCCTGCCCTGGCTGGGGGCCTTGCCGCAGAGCCTGTGGCACGGTCTGCGCAGCAGGGCGCATCGACCGGTGCGCGGATTTCAACCGCAGGCCATGCTGGTAGTCTGGGTCGTATGGGTTTTCCTTTTTTTCACTGTCTCGCGATCCAAGCTGCCATCGTACATATTGCCGGTGTTTCCCGCGCTGGCACTCCTGATTGGCTATTACCTTGCGTCTGCGTCGCATAAGGCAATTCTGGTTTGTGCGGGGTTGTTCGGCGCCTGCTGCGCAATCGGGTTGGGGTTGGTCCCCGGTCTCTTGCGGCGTGTCGCTAATCCTGACGAAATCCCGCTTTACCATGCTTACGCACCATGGATCATCGCTGCAGCCTTGCTCGGTCTTGCCGGAAGTGCGTTAGCCGCCTGGCTGGCGCCCCGTCGAAAACAGTGGTCACTCGTTACGCTCGCAACGGCGGGTTTTCTCGGCAGTCAGGCGCTATTGATTGGGTATGAGGCCTTCGGCCGGTACAGGGGAGGCCTGACGCACCTTCCGCTCATCAAGGCGGAGCTTGCTCCACACACGCCGGTATATGCGGTTGGGGGCTATGAAGACGTACTGCCTTTCTACCTCGGCAGGACGCTGGTACTGGTTGGGGATCCGACAGGTTTCGAATCAGGCTTGAGGCAGGAACCGCAGTTGTGGGTGCCGACGCTCGATGACTTCATCAGGAAGTGGATCGGGGACCGCTCGAAGGGAAAGAAGGCCATTGCTATCATGCGGCCAGATATATTTGCCGATCTCGAAGGTAGGAATGTACCGATGCGCGTTGTTGCGCACGATGCGAGGCGTGTGATTGTCACGAACGGTGTTGAACAGTAAACCGTGAAGCTTTCCGCCCCACGAACGGACTGTCCCCGCTGCAGGCGAGAAGCGCGGCTCCGCGAAAGGCCTTCCTTCACGCCGCACTCGAAGCCGGCCCTAAGGCACCGCGCAGGAATAAGTTGGTCAATTTTGCTGGCCGCAACGCGCCCGCGACGGCCGCCAAATTGCCCAACTTATCCCTGCGCGGCGCCTAAACGCACCAGATAGCCCCTCAATACATCGAGGTCAACCGGCTTCACCAAATGATGATCCATTCCTGCTTCAACCGTGAGCCGCCGGGCGTCTTCGTGCCCCCATCCAGTCAGGGCAATCACAACAATATCTTTGCCACCCGGTTGCTGACGGATGCGGCGCGTTGCCTCGTACCCCTCCATATCGGGTAGCCCTATATCCATCAACACCGCATGAGGCCGCGATAGCTGTACGGTTTCTATAGCCTGCCGACCGTCATATGCCGTAAAGACGGTATAGCCTTCCAGTTCGAGCATCATCTGAAGCATATCCGCGCCATCCCGGTTGTCGTCGACTACCAGGACACGCAGATTTCGAGCGCCATCCTGGCTTTCGGAATGCGCTCCGGATTTTGTGTCAACTTCAGGATCTGACTTGATTACGATGGGCAGTGTCAGCACGAATTCGCATCCGTGCCCGAGTCCTTCGCTGGTCGCGTAAATTGTTCCGCCATGCATTTCCGTGAATCGTTTGGTGAGACTCAAGCCTATACCGAGTCCACCAAGGATTTGTCCGCGCATCGGATCGCTTTGCGCGAACATGTCAAAAATTCGCGAAAGGGCCTCGCACTCCAGGCCAATGCCCGAATCCTTAATACGGAAGGTGACGTTTTCATTTTCAACCTGCGCTTTGAAGAGAATGGTCGACGGGTCCGGCGTGAACTTGATCGCATTTGCGAGGACATTGGCCAGGCTCTGGACGAGCCGTGCGCGATCTCCATCCAACAGCGCGTCTTCAACGGGATAGGACACATCGACCTTATGCTGCCCGGACTCGAGCAGCGGACCGCAGATCTCGACGGCATGCGCCACGACTGCCGACAGGCGCACGCGTTCCCGCTGCAAGATGACTTTGCCGCTGGTGATACGCGCTACATCGAGGAGGTCGTCTACCAGGCGCGTAAGATGCGCCACCTGCCGTTCAACGACCCGGGTCACATCGCTTACGTTGGAGGTGCGCGGGAACATCCGATTCAGCACCTGCATGGAAGTCCGGATCGGAGCCAGCGGATTGCGAAGCTCATGGCCAAGGCTGGCAAGGAATTCGTCTTTGAGCTGGTCCGTTTCCCGCATCTGATATTGCCGCAAGCGGCCCCGCAGTGCGGACCGCACCGCACTTAGCAGGGTTGCGGACCGGACCGGGCGTTCCAGCAGCGTGACATTGCCCAGTTTTTCGACGACATGTTGGAGTCCCGGCGAATCCACACCGTGATTCGTCAATACCAGAATCGGGATATCCGACCAGTTGGGCTGATCGGCGACATACTGGGCAAGTGGCTTGAGCGCGCCCGCGGCAAGTGCCTCTTCGACGATGAATAACGCGCCGGTGCCGTTGTCGAGTTCCCGCACAATCTCCGATATGCTCTTGCATATGAAGCAGTTGAATCCGGCGCCATCAAACAATTTCGACGCGAGCAGTGAATCTTTCCCGACCGGTGCATAGATGAGAATCCTTTTTTCCATGCTGCCGGCCTTACACGACGCCAATGTTGCTGCTTTCTGCGAAAGCGCTGCCCGTCATGGTCGGTATGCCGGTAAGGATTCCGTGGAACTCGCGCAGCACTGGTCCTACCTGGATACCATTTGATGACATGCTGAACTGGCGTATCGTGCGTTCATGCCGGCCACCGCGCTTTTTAAACACGGAAATGGCCTGCTGTACTTCACCCCTTGCCTCGAAATACCGCAGCATGATGACGTTGTCGGCGAGGTAACTGACGTTCGCCGTGCTGGTCAGATTAGGTCCGAGTATTCCCTGCTGCACTCCTACCAAAATAGTCAGTACACCGCGTTGGCCGAGATAAGTAAGCAGTTCATGCAAATGCGTCGTCAAAAAATGTTCATCCGGCATCGCATTGAGATAACCGTTCAGGCTGTCGATCACGATGACTTTAGCGCCGTCGTCTGCTGCCCGGCATACAGTGTCGGCATACTCGCCGGGCGTAAGTTCTGCCGGATCGATCTGTTGAATCGCTAACTGTCCGGATTCGAACGGGCTGCGCAAGTCCATCCCAAGTCCCTCACAGCGATTTAACAAATTGCTGATTGACTCCTCAAAGACGAACATTGCCGCACGGTGATCTTGCTGAACTGCGGAAAGAACGAGTTGAGCGGCCAACGAAGATTTACCGGCGCCGGGTGGCCCGACAATGAAAGTGCTCGTGCTTTCTTCTATGCCTTCGCCTAACAGCGTGTCCAGCTCAGATAAACCGCTGGAAAACCGCTTGGGTTTGGCCATGACCCGCGATTCGGACGCGACCAGTCTTGGATAAGCAATGAGCCCGCCACGCTTGATTGTGTAGTCGTGCAATCCTTCGCGGAACGCCATCCCGCGATACTTTATAACGCGAACATGGCGTCGCGTAGCGCCATAATTGCTCAGCGTCTGATCGAGGGAAATGACGCCATGCGCAATGCTGCGCACCTCCAGGTCTTTTTCACCGGTCGTACGGTCGTCGAGGAATATGACAGTGCACGCCCTGCGCGAAAAGAACTGCTTGAATGCGAGCACCTGCCGGCGGTACCGCAACGGGTTTACCGCCAGCAGCTGAAGTTCTGACAGCGAATCCAATACGACACGCGTCGGCTTGAGCTTTTCAACCACGCTGATCAACTCCTGCGTGGTTGAGCTCAGTTCTACCTCCGAAGGGTGGAAAATCGTGTACTGCTCTTCCGGGTCCAACATGCTTTCCGATGGAATCACCTCGTGGATGTGAATGCCATCCAGCGACCAGCCGTGCGATGCAGCGACGGCCTGGATCTCAGTCACGGTCTCGGAGAGCGTGATGTAAAGAACGGTCTCGCCGTTCTTCGCCCCCTCGAGCAGGAATTGAAGGGACATCGTGGTCTTTCCGGTACCGGGTTCACCCTCAATCAGATAAAGCCGGTCGCGGGCAAGTCCGCCGCCCAGGATGTTGTTTATGCCGGGAATGCCAGTCGATAAAAAGTCGGACTTAATGCTATTTTGCTCTGTTGCCATGAAAAGCCCATTCGCATTCATATATCTGCGGCTCAGGCGAGCCCGCAGCGGGATTAAAAGAGATGGTGCACTTCAGGATGAAAATGTGCTGCGGGATTGTCCAGCGGAAGTGCGGTTTTCCGCCATCGCGGCGGATGTACGTTGCAGTGCCTTGGAGGCGCAGGCAAATTGTATCGTTGTACGAAATTTGCCGCAGGAGACCGGCCTGAATCATATATGTCGTGCCAGCAGGAAATTCGCCGACAGGTCGCGCCTCGCCTTCGGTTCATGGACCTCTGACGGAGTCACCGGCTCTGCGCCGATTTTTTCTTCTGCCAGCGCCTCATCATCCGCATCCGCGTCCAATCCCTCTTGCTGCGCGCCTCGCGCTACGTCATAGATCAGCTCTACAAGAACCGGAAAATGGTCTGAGCCGAAAGCCGGGAGCCTCCTGATAAACGATAAGGTGAAATGGCTGCTATGGAACAAGTGATCCAGCGGCCAGCGCATGTACCAGTGCCCGGCGTGAAAGGTATTGAGCATGACACGGCCGATACGCGGGTCGAGCAACCCACTGATCTTGCGAAAAAGCCGGGTTGTGTCGGACCATGCAACGTCGTTCAGGTCGCCGGCAACGATGACCGGCGTATTGAGGCGGGCCACACTTTTGGCGACGACCAACAGCTCCGCGTCGCGCTCGGTAGACTCCTCGTTCTCTGTCGGGCTTGGCGGTGCGGGGTGGAGGAAATGCATGCGAACCCGCTGTTGTGACCGAAGAACCACCATGGCATGCATGGAGGGCACGTCGGCCTCCACCAGGAACTGGGTGGCGCAATCCTCAAGCGGCAGCTTCGAATAGACGTGCATGCCGTAGAGATTCTCCAGCGGACATTTCATCGTGTAACGATATTCGTCCTCGAGCACGTCCAGTTTTTCCTGCCACCACGCATCCGATTCCAGCGTCACGAACACATCAGGCTTGTGTTCACGGATTAATGCAATCAACGCGTCAGAGTTGTGATTCGGAGCGAGCACATTAGCGGTCATGATGCGAATCCGGTCCGCGGAGCCACGGTAAGCGGATGACTTCACCTCGTTCGGATAGACCTTCGTGTAAGGGATGATCCACCACGCCTGATAAAGAAGGCATCCGGACGTCCCTGCAAGGAGGGCCTGGGTTTTGAACTCCGTTAAATCCAGGACTATCAGTTGCGCGACCAGAACGGCCAGGGCCGCGACCGTTATTTGCAATCGCGGAAAATCCAGGTCGCGTATCCACCATCCCGTATGCCGGGAGAGTGGCAGCAAGGTCATCAACAGGATAAGGGCAACGAGTGTCGCGAGAATGGCGAAGGACATAGCAAGATTGTCTTCGGGAACGACGTTGAGGATGTGACTTTGCGCAAGAGTAGGGCGTTCAGCACTGATCGCAATGGGCTTGGGATTGGTCTGCGTCAGCGCAGGGCAGGGCCGCCATTTCGAAAAATCGGACGACAAATCGGAATTTGTCGCCGGTCAGGCACCGCGCCCGGTACGGCCAGCAAAATTGACCAACTTATTCCTGCGCGGTGCCTAACCTGCTTTCACATCTCGTTCCGAATCCGGACCCGCTCTTCTTCCTCTTTGCGGGCAAGCTGAATCTCGCGCATCACAGCGCCAACGTCAGCGGGTCGTTCATCACGTTTGACACGGCCGGTCAGGACGGTTTCCGGACGCAGCAGACCTGCACCATACAGCGCCCAGATTTCCTTGCCGTACTGGGTAGTCGCCAACTGAGGCGCAAATTGACTGAAGTAGTTGGCAAGGTTGGATACGTCTCGTTCGAGCATCGGCCCGGCTTCGGTGTTGCCCGCGGCGTCGATCGCCTGCGGCAAATCAATAATGACGGGACCTTCGCCATCGACCAGGATGTTGTACTCCGACAGATCGCCGTGGATGACGCCGGCAAGCAGCATGAGGACCACCTCGTGCAGCAACTGCGCATGATATTTCAACGCCTGCTCTTCACTGAGCTCCACGTCGTTGAGCCGTGGAGCCGCATTGCCGGAGTCATCTGTCACCAAATCCATGAGTAGCACGCCTTCGAAGCAGATATAGGGCGTCGGCACTCGCACGCCGGCGGCGGCAAGGCGGTACAACGCATCGACCTCGGCGTTCTGCCACACTTCTTCCTGCATCTTGCGTCCGTAGCGGGTGCCTTTTTCCATCGCGCGGGCCTGCCGGCTGTTCTTTACCTTGCGGCCTTCCTGGTACGACGCGGCTTGGCGGAAGCTGCGTTGACTGGCTTCCTTGTAGACTTTCGCACAACGAATCTCGTCACCGCAGCGCACTACATAGACAGTGGCTTCCTTGCCGCTCATGAGCTGGCGGATTACCTCGTCTACCAGACCCTCTTCGACGAGGGGCTGGATTCTTTTCGGGATTTTCATATGGGGTAAGGCGCTCAAATGAAGCTTTGGACACCGGATAGTATCATCCAGCGCGTAGGGCGCATCGTGATGCGCCGGATGTTGTCACTCGCCACACATTCGTACGGCGGATGAGCGAAGCGTTATCCGCCGTATGAGTCCGGAGAAATGGCGTAGCACGCCCCGAGCGCTGTCAGGTCTCAGAAATAAATCGCATCTTGAAATTCCTGCCCTTGATATTGCCGTTGCTTAAACGCGCATATGCCTTATCAGCGATCCGCCGGTCCAGCGCCACGTAGGTCATGAATTCAAACACATTGATCTTGCCGACCTGTTCCTTGGTCAGGCCTGCATCGCCGGTCAATGCACCCAGCAGGTCGCCAGGACGCAGTTTGTCCTTCTTGCCTCCCATGATGCAGAGCGTGACCATCGGCGCTTGCAGCGCGCCACCTTCCGCGGATTCCAGCGATGCGAGGTCAAACCACTGCACCGGTCCGCTCTGATATTCCTCGATCAGCTTTACCCATTTCTTTTCATTGGGTGCGCACAGGCTGAGCGCCAGGCCTTTGTCCTGGCCACGGCCAGTGCGGCCGACCCGATGGATATGCACCTCGG
>JAQGMD010000288.1 GCA_028292565.1 Burkholderia sp.
AATCAGGACTGGTCGCTCAAGAGGCAACCTGCCGCCACGCAGGGTCACGAACTCGCGGGCCAGACCTTCGCATGGTTTTCAAAGCTTCCGAAGGAAAAAAGGCCGAAGGAGCTGGCGCGTCGGTTTCCGCATGTTGCGAACAGGCTGGCCGGTCTATGGAGCCATTCGCTTCAGTGCGAATTGTATTTCGATGATCTCGTCATGGATTTGCGGGGAGGACGCCGGGGATTCCCTCCCGAAGTGTCTGCCGAGATTACGGCACTCAGGGAATACTTTCTCACGGTCGTCGCGCCAGTCCGCTACGACGTATGGGGCGAACGCATCGGGCTCACGCCTGATTGAAGCATCGCCCCTGCTTCGGGACCTACGGCTTGCCGGCTTTCTTCAGGCGATGTGTCAGGCCTTCGGCTATGTCTTTGTGATTGTTCTTGTTGGCGAAGTCGATTGCGGTCATCCCGTGCTCGTTCTTCAGACTCGCATCCGCGCCTGACTCAAGCAACGTCTTGACCGCAAGGATATGTCCTCCGCGGGCTGCCATCATGATGGGCGTGGTCTTGTTGGGCGACTCCGCATCCGGGTACGCGGATTTGTCCAGCAACAGGCGAAGTATATCGAGATTGCCGCTGGCTGCAGCGTAATGCAGCGGTGTCCAGCCAGGTCGGTTGACCTCGGCGCCTTTCCCCAGCAGCGCTTCGACCGCGGACTTGTTCCCCTTGTACGCCGCGATCATCAGCGCGTTGTCGCCGTTACGCGACTTCAACTCGATATTGGTATTGCGCGCTTCAAGCAATGTCGTAAAGACCTTCTGCGATCCCTCGCGCAACGAGAGTATCAAACCACTGTCGCCGCGTTCCGGCTCGACCAGGTTGGGGTCAATTCCCTGCGCAAGCAATGATTTGACTTCCGCTACGTCGTCCAATTTGACGGCGCGGATAAAGTCGTCATACGCGCCGGCGAACGACAGCGACGGCGCAAAAGCTGCAAGCGCAAACGCCGACACGATCGTCAGGCAACGGCGGCGGGATGCGGCCGCCTTCAACTTTTCTTCCGGATGCTTTTGAGTCTTTTCCATCACAATCACCGCGTTATCTTGAACAGGTTGAAAAAATTGTCCGTGGTCTGCTGCGCGACGCGCTCCAAAGGAAGGCCTTTCAGCGTCGCCAGATACTCACCGACATGCCGCACAAAACCGGGCTCATTCGTTTTTCCGCGGAAGGGGACGGGGGCAAGGTAAGGCGAATCGGTTTCGATCAGGGTGCGCTCGAGCGGGACGGCGCGGGCAACCGCTTGCAAGTCCTTGGCGCTCTTGAAGGTGACGATGCCGGAGAACGAAATGTAGAAGCCCATTTCGATCGCGGCTTCCGCCACTTCCAAGGATTCGGTAAAACAGTGCATCACCCCTCCGGCGCCGCCGGCGTTGGTTCCCGCGCCCTCTTCGCGCATGATGCGGATCGTGTCTTCCGATGCCGCCCGCGTATGTATGATCAGCGGCTTGCCGGTGGCTCGCGATGCGCGAATGTGGGTGCGGAAGCGTTCGCGCTGCCATTCCAGGTCGCCTTGCAGCCGGTAATAGTCCAATCCGGTTTCCCCGATCGCGACGATCTTGGAATGCGCAGAAAGACGAACCAGCTCTTCAACACTCGGCTCGGTCGTCTCCTCATAATCCGGATGAACGCCTACCGAGGCATATACATGAGGGTAGTTCTCCGCGAGCTCGCGGATTTGCGGGAAATCAGGCAGATCGACCGAAACGCAGAGCGCGTGCGTCACCTGATTTTCAGCCATCTTGCTGAAAATTTCGGGAAGTCGCGCAGCCAGTTCGGGAAAATTGATGTGGCAATGGGAATCGATAAACATGGCATGCATTTTACGCCGACCACGTCTTTACGTCTTATGCGACGCGCTTTCCCAGGATGACCAGATTGCGTTCGATGCCATCGAGCGTTGCCACGCGTGGCATGTCGGCCCACCGTTCAAAGCCGTAGGCTTCGAATAATTTCAGGCTCGGAAGGTTGTGTCCGAATATGAAGCCGAGCAATGTGTGCACGCCGATGCGCGGAGCGAAATCGATGGCTTGCTGCAAAAAGTAGCGCCCTAGTCCTTTGCCGCGTGCATGCTCGTGGATGTAGATCGATAGCTCGGCTGTTCCCGAGTATGCGGGACGCCCATAAAAATTCGAGTACGACAGCCATCCGATGACTTGTCCGCCTTGTTCCGCAACCCATAGCGGCCGCTTATCGGGCGTGTGTTCGGAAAACCACGCGCGGCGCGATTCGACGCTTACCGGCTCGGTGTCTGCCGTGACCTGGCGTGAGGGAATGGTGCTGTTGTAAATGGCGACGATTGCAGGAAGATCATCGGAAGTCGCGAGGCGATGGGAATACGGCATGCCAAAAATGCAAGAACTGGTCAGAGCGTATGGGTCGCCCGGGTAGAACGCAAAGCGGCTCCCAGCAACTCTTCAATCCGCAGCTTGACCCGCTGCCCGCTCTCGTCCGCCGAAAAGTGCACGCCTATCCCCTGAGCCTTGTTGTTGTTCGCTCCGGCCGGGGTCACCCAGGAAATCTTGCCCGCGATCGGGTATTTGGTCGGGTCATCAATGAGGGTCAGGATCAGGTAGATCTCGTCACCGACCTTGTACGGCTTGTTGGTCGGGACAAAAATCCCGCCATTCGCCAGGAACGGCATGTAAGCGGCATATAGCGCCGCTTTTTCCTTGATGGGCAAAGACAATACGGAAGGACGCGCAACTACTCCTGCGCCTGCTGCGATGGGGCTTCCAGGGGTTTCGGCCATGACTGTCCCTTAGATCCTGTTGTAATGAGTCATGAGGAAAAAACGGTCGAGTAGTCCAGTAGCATGTCTTCAATAAATAGCCTGGCCGACAACGGATGTTCCGCAATTGCCCGCCGTTCGCCCACGGCCTTCATCGCCGCCAGCAATCCGCTGACCTCGGCCCGGCCGGCCAATGCGGCCAATTCCTTCTGATACCGCGGATAATACCGGATTCTGCCCGAAAGTTTCAGGGAAAACACGTCATATAGCCACCGTTGTAGCCAGGCGACCAATTCGGACACCGGGGTTTTCTGCAACCGCTCGGCGGTTTTCAGCGCGCCGTCCACGCTGGGCGCGGCTAGCTGACGCAGGAAGTCATCCATCGTGTCGCGTGCATCGGTCTGCGCCAGCGCATGCGCAGCCAGTGGCGCACCGCCCTGCTCTGCCAGCCAGACATCCGCATCCTTCACGTCCTGCTGCTTGAGCCAGGCCAATGCTTCATCCTGTAACGGCATCGCCAGCCCAAACTTTCGGCAGCGCGACAGGATGGTCGGCAGCAAGCGGTCGAGGCTGTTGGAAACCAGCAAAAACACGGTGTTCGGTGGCGGTTCTTCGAGAGTCTTCAGCAAGGCATTGGCTGCCGCTGTGTTCAGCGCTTCCGCCGGATACAGAGTCACTATGCGCATGCCCTGGCGGTGGGTGGAGATATTCATGAAGTCCGCCAGCGCCCGGATCTGGTCGATCTTGATCTCCTTGGATGGCGCTTTGGTCGCCTTGGCGGTTTTCTTTCCGTCGCCGCCGTCAGCGCCTTCTTCACCCTCGCCTGCACCGTCTTCCTCCAGGATCTCGGGACGCACACGGCGGTAATCAGGATGACCGTATTGCGAAAACCAGCCGCATGAATCGCACTTGCCGCACGCATGTCCGTCCGCTGTTTGCGCCTGGCATAACAGGGACTGCGCGAGGTGTTCGGCGAACGCGGTCTTTCCGATTCCCTCGGGACCATGGAACAGGATTGCATGAGGCATACGCGCACGCAATTGCGTAACCTGCTGCCATGCAGCGTTCTGCCAGGGATAAAGGGGATTACTTGTGCTCATTCGTGTGCCCAGGTTAATCGCAGATGGTTTCCGTTATGCGGACCAGCTGTTTCTGCACATCGCCTATCGGCTGCGTCGAATCGACCACCCGGAAACGCGCGGGGAACTCCGCAGCGCGGCGCAAATACTCAGCGCGCGTCGAGGCAAAGAAATCAGCTTTTTCCTGTTCGAATTTGTCGAGTTCGCGGCTTGCATCCAGCCTGGCCCTGGCCACTTCAAGCGGGACGTCGAACAGGAAAGTCAGGTCCGGTTGCAAATGCGGATGCACCCACTGCTCCAACGTAGCCAGTTTTTGCAGGTCCAGCTTTCGGCCACCACCCTGGTAAGCAAAAGTTGCATCGGTGAAGCGGTCGGAGATCACCCATTCGCCGCGCGCCAACGCCGGTTCGATGACCTGCGCGAGATGTTCACGGCGCGCTGCGAACATCAGCAGCGCCTCGGTCTCGAGGTGCATCTTTTCATGCAACAGGAGTTCGCGCAGTCTTTCTCCCAACAGGGTACCGCCGGGCTCGCGCGTTACGACGACCGTTTTCCCCTGGGCCGCAAGCAAATCGGCCACATGCGCGAGATGTGTCGATTTGCCGGCGCCGTCTATACCTTCGAAGGTGATGAATTTGCCACGGACCATAAACTGTTTTTTTGTAATGATGTTGAGCTTATCGCTGGTATTTATTGACTGCCCGGTTGTGGTCCGCCAGGTTATTTGAAAATTCGCTGGTGCCATTTCCACGCGAAACAAAATACAAGGCTCCGGTTTTGGCCGGGTTCAATGCGGCGGCGAGCGCTTCAACCCCGGGCAGGGCAATCGGCGTCGGAGGTAACCCGGCGCGCTTGTAGGTATTGTAAGGGGTATCCGTTTCAAGGTCGCGCTTGCGGATATTGCCATCGAACTTCTCGCCAATACCATAAATCACCGTCGGATCGGTTTGCAGCATCATGCCGAGCTTCAGCCGGTTGACGAAGACCCCGGCGATCATGTTGCGCTCGGATTTCTGTCCTGTCTCTTTTTCGACGATCGATGCCATGACCAGTGCCTCATAAGCGTTCCTGTAGGGCAGCGACGGATCGCGTTTGGCCCATTCTTCGTTGAGGCGTTTTAGCATCAGCGCATGGGCTTGCTTATAAACTTGCAAATCGCTCGATCCCTTGGCAAAGAGATATGTATCCGGAAAGAACAAGCCTTCCGGATGTTTAAACCCGGGCGAGATTTTCGCGAGCAGCTCCTTGTCCGAGAGCTGCGCGGTGTCATGCTTAAGCGCCGGGTGGTCCGCGATCGCCTGGCGCATTTGCCTGAACGTCCATCCTTCAATGATGGCAAGGCCCTCTTGCGCAAATTCGCCGCGGACCAGCTGGTCGATCAGTCCGAGCGGCGTGGTGCCCGGCTTCAGCTCATAGCTGCCGGCTTTCAGCCTGGCGCTTTTTCCGGTAAGCCGTGCCAGCAGTCCGAGCAGCTCCGAATGCACCGGTACGCCGGCGCTTTCAATCTGTTCGGTGCTGCTTTTCACGCTACTGCCGGATTTGATCGTAAACTCGATCGGCGGTTGGCCCGCATCGATGATAGGCTGGTGCGCCCAAAGCGCGATTCCGCCGGCGACTGCCAGCGAAAGAATAATGATAATGACAAGAAATTTTTTAAACAAAGCCATGCCCGCAGAAAAGACGAAGTGCCGATCCGGACGTTTTTTTACGACGTCACTATAATCGAGTCGTGATGATAATGGCTAAATCCGTAAATCTTTCAAATAAGACCGACTTTATGAACACATGGTTGCAATTTTTGGCGCAGCAGGGTGCGCAACTTCAAACGGACGAACGCGAAGTCGTCGGATTTGATCTTGGTGTAGCGCCGGCCGGCGAATTTGTCGCGCCGCTGACCGATCTCGGACTGATAGCGGTGACAGGCGAAGAGGCTGCGCTGTTCCTGCACAACCAGTTG
>JAQGMD010000291.1 GCA_028292565.1 Burkholderia sp.
TTGGCGATCGACCAGCGGATCAGTTTGGCGATCATTTCGTCGCTACTCCCGCTGCGGGCGCGATGGTGGTGATCTCGAACATGCCGTCACCGGCCCGGCGTATCTCGAAGGTCACGTTGTCGCCCACCTTGATATTGGCCGGCAAGCCGCCTGCCGGCGGCTTGAACCCCATCGTCATCGCGCCCCATTGCAAGCTCGGCATCGGACCATGCGACAGCGTGATTTCCTCCTTGTCGATGCTCTCTACCCTGCCCTCGCCGCGATGCGTTGCGGATACCGGCATATCGCTCATTCGCGTCGTGATGCTCTTCAGGCTCGCCTCCGAATCGATCAGGAACTGACCCGAGACCACCACCTTCTGTCCTGCATCCAATCCTTTCCGGATCTCGGTCTGGCCGTTGGCTTCGGCGCCGATCTCGACATCGACCGGCATGAATTTGCCATCGCCTTGCGCGACCATCACGACGCTGCGCTTGCCCGTCTGGATCACCGCTTCGGTCGGCACCGTCAACACTTCGTCACGCGCGACGGGTGTGAAATTGACGGTGACAAACATGCCAGGCACCAGACGGCTGCCGGGATTGGCCAATTCGACCCGGGCCTTCAACGTGCGCGTCGCCGCGTTGACCTCGGGCAGGATCGCGCTGACCTTGCCCTTGAAAACCGTGCCGGGCAATGATGGTGTTCGCGCTTCGACCGTGGTGCCCGGCCGCACCTGCGCGGCCACTGCTTCGGGGACATCGGCATACACCCAGATCGTGTTCAGGCCATTGATGCGAAATAATGGTGCGCCGGACATGACCGTCATGCCTTCACGCACTGCGAGCTCACTAACGACGCCGCCGATAGGCGCGATGATGGCCAAGCGCGGCTGGACCTTGCCGGTGGACTCGACCAAACGGATGTGGTCATCGGTCATCCCGGCCAGGCGCATACGCTGCCGCGCCGCATCGGCCAATCCTTCCGTGACGGGTCCCTGCATGCGCCTGACGGTCAGGTATTCTTCCTGCGCGGCCACCCACTCGGGCATATACAGTTCGGCCAGGCGCTGCCCCTTGCGCACCGGGTCGAGCGTCGCACGTACATACAGGCGTTCGACAAAGCCATTGCTACGCGCCTGCACCAGGGCCACGCCGCGCTCGTTGTAGGCGACGCTGCCGACGGCTTCCACCGTCGAGAGCAATTTGCTTCGGGTGACTTCCGCGGTACGAATCCCGAGGTTTTGTTGGACGCGCGGGCTGATGGAGACCTTACCGTCGTCGCCGGCTTCATCCGCATACACCGGCACCAACTGCATATCCATGAAAGGCGACTTGCCCGGCTTATCGAATTTGTGGCCGGGGACCATCGGATCGTGCCAATACAGCACTTTCCTGCCGGTGGCCGGATCGACCAGCCCACCGCTTTGCGCGTTGGCCGCGGGCGATGTCGCCATTTTCATTCCCTGATGCATGCCGAGTGAATACAGACCGTAGCCACCGGCGCCAACCGCGCCCGCTGCGATGAACGCAAGGACTATTTTTTTAGTTTTCATTTCGATTCCTTGTTCATCCGCATCAGCGGGTGTGTGGCTGTGCCATCTCGCGGAAAGAGAAAATTGAGCTGCGCCCAAAGGCGGGCAGTTTCGGTTTCCAGCGCCAGTGCCCGCAGTCGCACGTCAATTTCATTGCGGCGCGCAGCGAGCACTTCGGCCAACGTGGCCTTGCCGCCGCGGTAGGCCGCGATGGCGGCGCCAGTGCTGGCATTTGCCAGAGGGATGTATTCGCGCTCGTAGCGCGCATGGCGCTCGCGGTTGTTTTCCCACTCATTCAGCATGGAACGGGTTTCCGCCACATGGGCGCGCAGTGTGTCTTCGCGTTCGGCTCTTGCCTGTTCGAGGTTTGCCAGTTTTGCCGACAGCTCGCGGTCTTGCCGGTTTCTCTGGTCCCACTGGAGCGGGATCGACACGCCGACCGAAAGCATGTTCGAGTAGGCCGGGCCGCGCTGCTGATATGCGAGCTCGACGCTCCAGTCGGCCTTCTTATTCGCGTGGGCGAGTTTCGCTTCCGTCGCGGCAATGTCTTCCTGCCTGGCCAGTACCGCGAGCTGCGGATGATGGTTCAGCTGCGTTTCGAGGGTCGCAGCATCGAGTGCGATTGTTTCGATATCGGGCTTGCCGGCGAGCGGCATTTCTGCGGCATCACCGATCCAGCGTGCCAGCATTGCCCTGGCACTGCGAATGCGGCGCTGGACTTCACTGGCGCTGTCGTCGAACGCCACCAGGGCACTGCGGGCGTTGAAAATATCGGTCTGGCTGCCGCGGCCGGCACGGTAGGCGCCTTCCGCCGCCTGGATTTCCAGCCTCGCCTGGCTTGCCTGATCGGCAATGACAGCGGCCATAGCCTCGGCGTAGTAGCGGTCCACCCATGCCAGTGCAGTGTCGCGCTGGATCGCGGCCGTCGCCGCGGTTTTTTCGGCCACCGATTTATCCGCTTCGCGTTCGAAGCGTTCGGCGCGCAGGCGACGTTTGTCGGAGCGTGTCACGTCCTGCATGACACCGATCCGACGCTGTGTCATGAAGTCGCGCGTCAGGCTAAAGCGGTCAGGTCCTTCGATAGGCAGGCTGTCGATGGCCATTTTGAGCACCGGATCGGGCAACTGCCCGGCGGCGACTGCCATTTCCCGCGACGCTGTCGCGGCAAAATCTTTCGCGGCTAACTGGCGCGAGCGCTCAAGCGCAAGCTGTTGCGCGGCGGGCAGCGTGAGCGCTCCTTCGCGGGCGTACGCGGTGATGCAAAGCACACCGACCAAGGTGGCAACTGCGATTCTCGGGAGACACCGAAGAACCGCATGACGAGCGTAATAATGCGCGGTGAACGGGGATAACATGAAACCTCCGGAAAGCAATTAACAGCACCGTGCGCGCAGGGGCGCGACGGTGACGGACTAAGCGATCCGGGAGGTTAGATTCGGAAACAGCAGTTGCGGATGGACAGAGGTGGCGCGGTCGTGCGCGTGAGCAAAGAAGGTTCAGTGTGCTCGTGAATCGGCAGGATGGCCGTATCGGTAATGACCAGCGTCAGCACCAGGCCCATCGGGACGAACGCTTGCAAAGGAGGAACGCCGGGCTTGTCGAGCGACTGATCCCCCGCCTGGTCATAGGCATGGCACAAGTGCGGTTGCTCCTTGTCCATACCCATGCATCCCTCCATGGTGTCGTCGTTGGCTACGGGGGCCATGGCGACCGCAATGCCGGCATGGTCCATCGTCAATCCCGGACACGCATACGACGCCACAGCGAACTGCGTGAACAGTACGCTGAGGAGCGCAATGAGCGCGGCAACGAAGCGGGATTGACGGGATAGTTTCATGGAATATGGAAGGGCTTTTGGTTTATGGTAAGTCACGCCCATTCGTCATGGTAGGTAGCGCACGTCGGCATGTCAAGCGACGGCCAATTCGTGCGTCCTGATTCTTTACGCCTTTTTTACATGGGAAAGGGTAAGTTATGGCGTTGCGTTCGAATAAAAAGTTAGGCGTAAATTGACCCCCTCCACTCCCAAAAGCCACGTCGCGACACTCACCCTGGCCGCCCTCGGCATTGTCTATGGCGACATCGGTACCAGCCCGCTGTACACCATGAAAGAAGTGTTCTCGAAAGAACACGGACTTACGCTCAATGAAGCCAACCTGTTCGGTGTAGTGTCGTTGATCGTTTGGGGGCTCACCATCATTGTGTCCCTCAAATATGTCACCTTGATCCTTCGTGCGAACAACCGCGGC
>JAQGMD010000312.1 GCA_028292565.1 Burkholderia sp.
TCAAGGATGGTGAACACATCCTGCGCGCGAAGATCGACATGGCGTCGCCCAACATGAACATGCGCGACCCGGCGATCTACCGCATCCGCCACGCACATCATCACCGCACCGGCGACAAGTGGTGCATATACCCGATGTACGACTACGCGCACCCGATCGAGGACGCGATCGAGAACATCACGCATTCATTCTGCACGCTGGAGTTCCAGGATCACCGCCCGTTCTACGACTGGGTGCTGGAGCGTCTGGCCGAAGGCGGTTTCTTCAGGAAGCCGCTGCCGGAACAGACCGAATTCGCGCGGCTGAACCTGACCTATGCGATTACCAGCAAGCGCAAGTTGCTGCAGCTCGTCGAAGAAAAGGTAGTCGATGGGTGGGATGACCCGCGCCTGCCTACCATCGTCGGTATCCGGCGCCGCGGGTACACGCCGGAATCGATCCAGTTGTTCTGCGAGCGGATCGGCGTTACGAAATCGGATAGCTGGATCGACATGAGCACGCTGGAAGGCGCGCTACGCGACGACCTCGATGCGAAAGCTGCACGTGCGGTGGCCGTGTTGCGGCCCCTGAAACTGATCATCGACAACTTCCCCGAGGGTTTGACCGAGGATTGCAGCGCGCCGGTACACCCGCATCACCCGGAACGCGGACATCGTACCTTCCCGATCAGCAAAGACCTGTGGATTGAGGAAGAGGACTTTATGGAGGTGCCGGCCAAAGGGTATTTCCGGCTCTTCCCCGGCAACAAGGTCCGCCTGCGCTATGGATACGTGGTTGAGTGCACCGGTTTCGACAAGGATGAAAACGGCAAGGTCGTCGCGGTGCATTGCAATTACTTCGCTGATTCCAAAAGCGGGACGGAAGGCGCGAACAACTACAAAGTGAAAGGGAACATCCACTGGGTCAGCGCGCACAATGCACTGGAAGCTGAAGTGCGCATGTATGACCGGTTGTTCACCGATGCGAACCCGGATGCCGGCGGCAAGGATTTCAAGGCTTCACTGAATCCGAATTCGAAGGAAGTGATTACCGCCTACCTGGAACACGGGATGGCAAAAGCGCTCGCCGATGACAGGTTCCAGTTTGAGCGGCATGGGTATTTTGTGGCCGATCGGGTGGATTCGAAGCCGGGGAAGCCAGTGTTCAATCGGGCAGTGACCTTAAAGGATTCGTGGGGGAAATAACTCCGCACTTAACATCCGGCGTCTGTCGTGACCAGCCGGATGTTTAACTCGGACGGTTGAGCGCTAGCCTAGCGAGCCCTTCGCACCAAACGCAGCAAGAGGAGAAGCACAATCGCTCCAACAGTCGCGACGATAATGCTTCCCAACATCCCCCCGCCTGCCGAGAATCCCATCGTCCGGAACAGAAAGCCGCCAATGAAAGCGCCGACTATACCGACAACGATGTCGCCAACGATTCCAAATCCACCGCCCACGATTGCGCTAGCAAGCCATCCTGCGATCAAACCAATGAGTAAGAACCAAAGTAATTCCATAAAGCCCTCCGCTGAATGATTAACCCTGATGTAAGGGATGAAGCAAAATCGCTTTCATAAACATTGGAGGGGTGGAAATAGTGAAGGTTCGGCAACGCGCGCGCTATGTCGCCGAAGAATGAGATTAAGCAAATGTTCTTCTATCGGAACCTGGTCTTCGACCCGGTCTTGATATCCACCGAATACCGCACACCGTTTTCCGTAACCGGCATCTCATCGGGTGGTTCGTCGCCGGCCAGTGCACCGGACACCACCGGCAGGCCTTCGCCTTTGCGTACCAGTTCGTCCGAACGTTCATACACATTCGGACAGCCGGTTTCCGCGATGAGCGACTGGACAATGGGAACCTTCCACGCATCGACGCCGGCCGCCTGGAACTGGCAGACCAGATAGCCTTTGGCGCCGCCGAACCAGTCAACCAGGAGTCCGGGCAAACCGTCTTCTTCGCCCAGAATCAGATGAACCGGATTGGTTTTTTTGCCGCCACGCGCCGCGACCGCGGTCTTGACGCGGCGCTTAATCAGGGCGTGGTCAACCGCTTCGTTTTCGTCGAAGGTCCATACGCGTGCGCGTATTTGCGATTTCGGGCTGTATGCGGCGCGAGCGAGGAATTGGGCGGACGACGACTGCACCAGCGCCGTCGCACCAGGCCTATTCCTTTCGTGAGGTTTTCCATCCACCCGCTCGACCGCGGATGCGTAAATCCATGGCTGCCGATCGAGCAGGCTCTTCTCTTTGCCTTGTTTAATGGTAATGACCAGCATTGGTATCCCGGGAATGAAATGTGAGTGGTAAAGCGCGAGGCAATTCGATAACGATAGCTCGCCAGCAAACGAGGCGCAATTATGCCCTCATTAGCGCAACACTCACAGTTGCTGTACTACTTCCCGCTCAACTTTCGCATTAACGCAGAAAACAATTGTCGCGAGACGGGGTCGGCCATGATGTCGCCGGACATAGAAGATTCTTCATGGTCTTCGGCATATTCTTCTGCGAGATTCCTCCAGCCCTTGCTTGCAGCAAAGCGGCTGAACTCCTCCGGCGCTTCGAGCACGATCAGCTTGTCGTCTTGCAATCCGGGATCGCCATGGCCGAATTCCGGACCAACATAGCCGATGGCGCGCAGTCTTGAGAGTATCTGCCTGATGACAACTGCATCCTCATAAAGCGGTTCGTCTTCCATCGAAGACACGAAGTCGACGTAGACATCGATAATTGCGTAGCCCTCGTCGAAGATGCGGATGCCGTTAAGATCCCAGGGTCGACCCAATGAATCGGTGATGCTGAATGGGCCACTGAGCTGAATTACGTGTTTATCGGTCATACGGTAGGGTACATCAAGAAAACGATGCCTGCCGCGGTGATGCCTTGCTCGCATGCGGCCATGCGCGTACCATGGCCCGAAAAATCCGAATCACAACATCTCATACAGGAAACCGCAGTGGAAGAAAGTTTGACCATCGATGAATTTGACGCGCTTGCCCAGATCGGCCGCGGGAAGAGAACCGAACGCGTAAGCGCTTGTGTGGCACGAAACACCAAACGCCTGGCCGGTCTGAAGTACATCAGCTACGGCAAGGACGGACAGCTTGCGCTGACCGAGAAAGGGCAGCAGACATTGTTCGTCAAGCGCTGTATCGACGGGCTTCGTGCAATTGCCGGCGATGCGCAGGCAAAGCTGGACGCTGACGTCGCCACCTTCCTCGCCAAAAAAGGACATATCGCTCCGAGAGCGTCTTCGGACGGGTTTGACATCACTCAGCGGGGAAGCGAATCGCTGACCGATATCGATCTCAAGCGACGCTAGAGCGACTTCAGCCTGACCGTGCGGGTAGCGAAGCGGTCTGCCGAGCTGATCGGAGGCGAGTGCAAGGCGCCAAGCGCAGACAGGCTGGCCGCCTGTCGAGCATTGGCAACGCCGCAATCGCCTTCGAGCGGCCGGCAGAACCCGCACGGTCAGGCTGAAATCGCTCTAATCCCTTCGCATGAGCAAACGGCCGGCGGAAATCCGGGTACGCGTATCAAAGTTTACATATCTTGATTGAGCCGCCCGGACGATGGGGCGGCCGTCCCGCGACATTCGCGATAGCTATACCTTATGATCATGTGCACAGGTTGCGCATTTAAGCGAACTTTCTGGTTTCCAATGGTCTTAGATTAAAGTTTGACATTTTGACAATCTGAAAATCTGACAATCGCCCATACGAACTCATGAAACAAATATCCATCGATAATGTCGTTTCCACCTACCGCTTCTATGCACCTTTGTATGACCGCCTCTTTGGCGCTGTCCTCGAACCCGGACGACAGGCGCTGACGCATGCGGTGCGCACGGCCCGGCCGGATTCCATCCTGGAAGTCGGCGTAGGGACCGGCCTCACCCTTTCCCAATACCCCGCAGCCTCGGCGGTGGTTGGCATCGATATTTCCACCGACATGCTTGAAATCGCGCGCCAGAGAGCGGACAAGCTCGCCGAGCGCGACATCCGGCTGTTCGCCATGGATGCGGAGGCCCTGGATTTTCCCGACAACAGTTTCGATTGCGTGGCGATACCCTATGTGCTGTCGGTGACGCCCAATCCCGAGCGCCTGATATCGGAGATCCGGCGAGTGTGCCGCCAGAACGGGACGATATTCATCCTGAACCATTTCAGCGGCAGCCGCTTCTGGTGGTTCCTGGAGCGTGCGGTGCGCTCGCTCGCGAACAAGATCGGTTTCCGCTCCGACTTCTGTTTTGACGAACAAATCCTCCGGCACAACTGGGAGGTTGAATCGGTCAGGAAGGTGAATTTCCTGGGGTTGTCGAAGCTGGTCACCATCCGCAATACCTCAATGCACGAATAATCGAACTGCAGTCGAGGTTCATGGTCAAAAGAAACTTGCTTAATAGCACGACTTTCGACAGGGTCCTGATGGTACGCATTTCCGGTAATTCGCACGTCAAATCCGCTGTTCAATCCATAACGATCACGCTGCTGGTCACCTGGTCTGGTATCAGTCTGGCAACCGATGCCGCAGCGCGTTTTGGGGCGATGACGGATAACCTTCCCGAGCTCCCCGGCTCGGACCAGGAGGCCCCCGCGTATTTTTCGCTCGATGAACAAAGCGCCGAACTGGTCTATGACACCCGGCACCACAAATGGGGGGCAAAGGTCGATGAGTATTCCTACCTCAATCCTTCCCTGACCTTTGATTACGGAACGCTCCTGACCACCAGGCTGGGCGCAGGAGCCACACTCAGGCACCACACCGGCTACTCGGAGGTAATGGTGAATGGTGTCTATGCACCAAAGCGCAATCTGCGCATCAGGGTCGTCACCGGGCAGCTGCGCACGGCGGACGCGTATACCGCCGCATCTGGCGTGGAGTCGAACGCAACCTTGCAAAACAGCTATCTGGTCGACGTCAGAAAAAATGCCGGAAGCGGAAGGCTGCTATCGGACTTCGGCATGACCGCCTACACCGTGCGGGCGGGTGGCGACGAGTACGCCGGCCTCTCGGCACTGGCAGGCGATGAAATGCTCGTTGATTCGAGCGCACTCGAGGCCGGTCGGCTCGACGGCTACACACTCAACCTGGGTTTGCAGCCGATGCCCGGCTCCCGGATCGAACTGCGGCGCGAAAGAACTCAGCTGACCTATCAGTTCGGCGATGGCACGCAGGGAGATGAATTCCGAGATGTGAACCGCATCAGGGTCACTCAACACTTCAACAACTGCGCACGATTCCAGGGGCGTTATAGCACCACCGTGGATTCGGATCGGCTGGATCTGAAGCTTGCACAGAATAGGTGGAGCGTGAACCTGTCACACTCACTCGACGCCGGCAGCCGCGACACCGGAGTGCAGATTGGATATTCGATTCCGCTGGGGAGATCGCAGGGTGGATCAGGTGATTGCGACTCGAGCGTAGTCACGGTGCGCGCGTTCGAGCCTTTGATTGAAGCGGCAGTTGCGCGTCCGAGCCAGTTGCCGGCCGCTCCACTCGCCGAGGAGATTCTGTATTAGAGGGTAGAGCGTGGGTTGGGATGTAATCCCAACGCATCACGCTTCAAATCACGGCCGGTGGTTATGCGTGGGGCAGTTCGTTGGGATCCACCTACCTGCCCTTCCCCCTCGGCCTGTTCTTATCCCAGATCGCAAACAGGATCAATCCATAAGAAATCAGCCGCAACACATAAAAAATATTCTGCTGCGCGGTCTCGCTTTGCATGTCCGGACCGATCAGGAGCCGGTTGAATCCTTCGATGAAGAAGGAGATGGCAAAGAAAAGAAAGAACCTGTCTCGCGTGCTTTTCCAGTAACGGAGGAAAAACAGGCCCGCTATCAGCGTACCCATCGCTGTAGCGCCTACCAAAATCTCATTCATGCGCGTCCCTCGTGTTTATTCGTCTTGTTACCCGCATACGTTCAGTCTTCTTCCCAGATCAGCCCATACAGCAGCGGCAGCAGCGCCAGCAAAGCGGTGCCGAGGCGCCAGAGTGAAAAATCCATGGCAGGGAAAACGATGCGATCCAATATCAGGATCACGTTGTTCACCACCATCACCGAAAAACACAATCCGCTCCACAGCAGCAGCCGGAGCCGGGACCGGAAATACCCTCTCAATAATAAAAAGGCGCATGCAAACGAGGTCAATGCGCACAGCGCATAAATAGCCTGCCCTATCATAGCTCCCATGTTACGAATCCTTGCGCCATTTGAAGGCGTCTGCAAAGTGCTGCGCTTTCTTGCCGATCGTTGAATGGACGAGGTTGGTGACATCCACGAGGTTCTTCGCGTAGATGTCCGCAAGACGGTCGATCATGTTCCTGAGTTCAGCGGAGCCGGGGCGATAACTATATCCTGATACGCCCTGCTCCTGCGCATGCAGGATGCCGGCTTCATGCAGTTCAGCGAGCAAGTCTTGCACCGCCTTCTCGCTCATGTAAAGTCGCTGCGCTACGAGCTTGCTGTCCCAGACGCGGTTCTCATCTTCGCGCAGCAACAGCATCGCTTCAAGAAAAGGAATCGATGGAACACTCACGAGGATAAAACGCCTTACGTCATCGGGTAGAGGTTCCCGAATCATGAGTGGCGAAACGATAGTAACGGCATGTTTTTTCTCACTTACATATTGCGGGTGCATGACCCTGCACTCGCGTTCCGCGAACGCGAGCCAGGATGTCGAAAGCCGGAATGACTTTACATGGTGAACGGTAATGGTTCGAGCCCATGCCCTTCATCGATGGCGCCGATGCTGCCCAGCAGTCCCTGCAGTCCGAGGTCGAGCTGCGCCAGTCTCTCTTCACTCATGCCCATCAGCGATTCGGGTAGCAGCCCCCTTGCCGGTTTCGGCGCCCGCGCCAACAACTCGGTACCTTTTTCCGACAGCGCGAGTTTCACCGCCCGCTGATCCGATGGATCGCGCGCCTTCACCACGTAACCTTGTTTTTCCAACGGACGCAAAAGATTGCTCGCCGTGGTCTGGTGGATTGCCAATTTGCTTGCGATTTCCCCCACTCGCAAACCCGGCGATTCGTGCAATTCCTGCACGATCCATAACTGCGCGCCGCTGACGCCGCACTGTTTTTCGATCCATGCAGAATGCCGCTGCGCGGCGCGAATGACGATCCGCAGTTTCTTGAGGGCCTCGAGATGGGGAGGAGTGTCTGATACCCTGCCCGGTACGGTTTCCACGAATGATTTAGTCTTTGTTACCATTTCAGGCGCTCCGTAGTTATTATATTGCCTCAAGTATACCAATTAGGGCAATATAATTTGCCCAAATATATTGTTTGAAATCCGGACAAGACGGCCTCGTCCTGTCTCTCAATATAGGGAGTCCATGATGCATACGACAAAATTATTGGCTACTTCAACCCTCGCGCTTCTCCTCACCGCCTGCGCCTCCACTCCGCTCGAAACCAAACCGCCGGTCGAGAGCCGCACAGACACCCCAATGCCCCAGCCGGGCGGAACCGCTGATACGCGCGTGGTTGCCCCGGTCGACGACGCACCGAGGGATCCGTTAAACGATCCCACGGGCGTACTGGCGAAACGCAGCGTCTACTTCGACTACGACAGCTACCTGCTGCGCGACGATGCCAAGCCGGTTACCGAAGCGCATGGCAAATACCTGTCTGCGAACAAGGGCCGCAAAATCATCATCCAGGGGAACACTGACGAGCGCGGCGGCAGCGAGTACAACCTCGCCCTCGGTCAGAAGCGGGCCGAGGCTGTGCGCAAAGCCCTTTCCCTGTCGGGCGTCAGCGATTCCCAGATGGAAGCGGTCTCGTTCGGCAAAGAGAAGCCGAAAGCGCTGGGTAGCGATGAAGCCGCATGGGCCGAGAATCGTCGCGCCGATATCGTTTATCCCTAGACGACTGTCAGCCGGCGGAAGAGCTGGCCGCCGGGATTCCGTCCCGGTTGGGCAGCATCGCCAATATCGCATCGTATTCAGCATTGCCCAGCTGCGCCAGTTCGTCAGGTGCAATTCCCGGACCAGTATCGATGATGGCACATGACAATCGGCGGTTTTGTTCAGTGCCGGCCGCTGTAACGTGCAGGCGGCACGCTTCCATTGTTGGTGAACTTGATCGCGTTGTTCAGCAGGTTGATCAGGACCTGGTTTAACTTGACCGCGACGGCCCTGATGAATTTCGGTACATCCGGCTCCCTGACAACACTCAGTTGCAGACCTTTCTGCCTGGCGGCCAGTGTAAACATCTCCGCCAGTACGTCCAGCAGCTCATAAAGGTCGAAATTGCGTACTTCCAGGGTGGCGCGCACCGCTTCGATCTTGGACAAGTCCAGCACCTGGATGATCAACGTGTACAGGTGCTCTCCGCTCCTGACCACAATGCCGAGGTCTTCCCTGGTGTATTCGGGCAATCGGCCATCACGCCGCAACAGCCGTGTAAAACCGAGCATCGCATCCAGCGGCGAACGCGGCTCGTGGCTCATGTTGGCCAGGAAAGTGCTCTTGGCCATTTCTATGCGCTCGATCGCCGCGACCGGAATCGCGTTCAGGTTGTACAGGGTCGACTGCCCGGGGCTCGCGTCATGGAAAGGAGTTGCAGTAATGCGGCAGCCGTTCAGCAGCACCAGCGTGGCATGGGAACCGAGGCAGCGCAACACGTCGGTGGTGGACGTGGCTCCCCAGCTGCGGATCTCATCGGATGTGATGTGTTATAACCTTCGCGCTTACACACATCCCGATTTTTTAAAGAGGAGCGACCGGATGACAGAACTGCCCGAACGCCCATGGATCGACCTGAAAACGACATATGACGTCGAAGCCTGGATCGACAGTTATAACCGCGACTTGCAACGTTCCATCGAAAAGTCGAACCTGACCGGTTACGGCATCTGCTTTCGCCTTGCGGAAGGCGGCGACATTTTCATGCACACCGATTCGGAAGGCAATGTCTTGCTCGATGTGACACCCGAAGCCGACTGGGTTACGCCGCTCATTGCGGCGGCGACGCGCGTCGAGCCTTCGCCATCGCAAATCTGGGCCCTGCCCGGTCATACACTGACGCAACTGGTGTTCGGCTTGAGCAGCCTGATTGCATCGAGTCGCATCGTGCTGAGCCTTGAGTACAAAATAAGAAAGTATTGATTACGCACCAACACGCACCACGCCGATGGCAAAACACCAAGCAACGTACGACGGTTCCATCCATTCCTCTCCCTGAAGTCCCCGCAGTGGTCTTGTCGCATCAAAACCATCCTTTAGTATGGCGCGCCACCGCGACCGCAGTGCTGTAATGAAACAGCCGGGACTCAACAATTTTCAGGAGACGAAAAATGAGATTTGCCTGCTATGTTCGTTGCGCCATTGCTTACAGCGAAGTCCAACAAATGCTCGCTCCCGCGGGCTTCGAATGCCATCGTTTTGAATCGGAGATCGCGCTTCTGCGCGCGCTCCGCCGCGAACAATTTGACCTGATCCTGGTCGACGCCGAACACGGACCGGTGGACGACCAGATGCTTTACTCGTGGCTCAATTGCCGCTCCCACGCCGGCATACCGGTCGTAGTGCTTTCATCCCTGAACGATGCGCGTTCAATGGCGCTCACTCTCAATGCCGGCGCCGACGATTTCATCAACCGGCCATGCGATCCCCAGGTATTGATCGCCCGCATGCGTGTCGTGCTGCGCCGTTACAGGCCTACATCCATGGCCGAAAAAGTGAACCTGCGCGGCTACACGCTGGAAAAAAGCACCGGCTCCATCCTCGACCGCGGCAAGCCGGTCGACCTGACGCCGCGTGAATTCGCACTGGCGTGGCTGCTCTTCAATTCTCCCGGCAAGTTCCTGTCGCACCAGACCATCAGCATCGCGATCTGGGCCATTGGCCACGAGATCGCCAGGCACTCGATAGAGCAGCACATCTACAAGCTGCGCAAGAAACTGAATCTGAGCGGCGAGCGGGGCGTACAAATTCGCAGCGCCTATACCAAGGGCTACCGTCTCGAAGTCAGCGAGGATGCAGTAGTGGAGGAACCAGGCATGTTGTGCGCGGCATAAGAGTCGCGTGATC
>JAQGMD010000398.1 GCA_028292565.1 Burkholderia sp.
TCCCGTGCCATGCCCACCGGGGTGTAACCGGCCACACCGCGAATCGCTTGTTCCGTTTCCTCGTCGGTCCGGCACAGCAGCAAGTTGGCAATACCTTCTTCGGTGAGGACGTGCGTGACGTCTTCGCCATAGATCATCACCGGCGGCAGCGCCATCTTGGCTGCCTCCGCCAGTTGCCAGGCATCGAGCTTTTCCACGAACGCGGGCTCCATATGTTCGCGAAACGTTTCCACCACCTGTACCACCAGTTTTTGCCCACGTGGCATAGCGTTTCTGCCCTCGCGCGCCTGGCGCCCGGCCTTTAACCAGGCAGGGCTGGCGTGGCGCCTGCCGCGCGCATCTGCACCCATGTTGGGGGCGCCGCCAAAGCCTGAAATACGACCCAGCGTCGCGGTTGATGAGTTGCCCTGCAAATCAATTTGCAGGGTCGAGCCGATGAACATATCGCATGCGTAATGTCCGGCCGCTTGGCACAGCGCCCGGTTGCTACGCATTGAGCCGTCCGGCCCGACAAAGAAAATATCGGGCCGGCTGCGGATGTATTCCTCCATACCCAATTCCGACCCAAACGAATGGATCGACTCGACAAAACCGGACTCGATCGCCGGTATCAGAGCCGGATGCGGGTTGAGCGCCCAGTGTTTTGCGATCTTGCCTTTCAACCCGAGCGATTCGGCATACGTTGGCAAAATCAACTCAATTGCTGCAGTATCAAAGCCAATGCCGTGGTTCAGGCGTTCGACTTGGTACTCGGCATAAATGCCCTTAATCGCCATCATGGCCATCAGCACTTGAATTTCTGAAATCTGTGCCGGGTCGCGCGTAAACAGCGGTTCGATGTAATACGGCGTGGGCGCCTGCACCACGAAATCCACCCAACCGGCGGGGACGTCAACGCGCGGTAGCGTATCGACAACCGTATTTACTTGCGCAATCACGATGCCGCTTTTGAACGCGGTGGCTTCGACGATCGCTGGCGTGTCTTCGGTATTCGGGCCGGTGTAGAGATTGCCTTGCCGGTCCGCCGCTTCTGCGGCAATTAAGCAGACGCGCGGTGTCAGGTCCACGAAATACCGTCCGAACAGCTCCAGGTAAGTATGGATCGCACCGATATTTAGCTTCCCTGATGACACGAGCTTGGCTAACCGGCCCGCTTGCGGACCGGAAAATGAAAAGTCCAGGCGCGCCGCGATCCCTTTTTCGAAGGTGTCCAGATGCTCCGGCAAGGCCAGCACTGACTGGAGCATATGCAAACCGTTAATGCGTTGAGGGTCCAGCTGCGCCAACGCCTTCCCAAGAAAATCGGCCTGCTTTTGATTGTTCCCTTCCAGGCAGACGCGGTCACCGCATTCGAGGACCTGGTGTAGCAGTTCGATGATGCGGTCCGCCGACACCACCTTCCCGGACAAACTCGAGCCAAGCGCCGTGCGCGCGCGTTCAAGTCGCGCGGTCCGGTTAATTTGCTGGCTGTTCCAAATGCGATCCACCCCGCCCATTTGTGTCTCTCCCGTAGTTCTTAACGACATCGGTTTATCTAGCACTCACTCCATTTGCCGAAAAAATCGAAGCGCTGTACCGGTCGCGTCGTCGATTGACTGAATAGATTTTTCCGCGACATGCGCCACGTCTCAAACGCTGAATTTTTCTGGCTGGCGAAAACGTTGAAATTGTTAAAGCCCTCACTTTGTACATGCCGAGCCCCCCGCAAGTATGCACAGGGTCCCTGGCTTGTATCCCAATCCAGCGTCCCATTGATGAGCAGATAATGCCAACTCGACTCCCTTCCTACCTTCATCGTAACCGCTGCGGCGTGCTCGGCTTTCGTGTTGTCATCCCCTCCAATTTACGGTTATTCTTCCCTGATACCACCAATGGTGTCGATGATGTCACTCCCGAGCTTCGGGAAGCCTTTACCGCCCTGGGGCAGCGCCTACCCGCTATCTGGGATCAAGGCTTGCTCACCCGCGAGCAGCAAAAGGCACTCCTACGCTGCCTGATCGACAAGGTAGTGGTTCGCTCTCTCCGGCAATGATCGCCTGGACCACAGCATCGTGTTCAGTGTAAGAAGCCGTGATCCGGTCGCGTACGCGCAACTGAAGGCGCCGGTAAGGGCGGAGCCGGCGATGAAGGCCGCGCGCTTGTTCAGCCAGAAATGCATTATGGCTGCCGGCATAGATATGGTCATGAAATGCCTCATTCTTATAGAAGTAGGCATCGGGATCGCCGGCGTCGTGTGCTTCCTTGCATGCGTGATGGGCCGCCAGCAAAGCGGCATGCTCGTTTGCCGACATTCTCCGCAAAATCGGAAACTGGTCGCCGCGTAAGCCATGACCGCCGCGCAAAAACTTTGGCTGTCGCCGTCGACCGCGGAGCACGAGCCCTCTTGATGGCCCCCGCCACGCGACTTCCTTCAACCCTACGCCACTTTCAGCGCCCTGAGCACTCGCTCCGCCGTCATCGGCCGCTCATACAGTCGTACACCAGTAGCATCAAAGAACGCATTAGCGAGCGCCGCCCCCGCCGCCGCAAGGACCTCCTCACCAGCCCCGCTTGACGGCTTGTCGGCATGCGAGATGACAATCGGCGTAACCTTCGGCGCCTCACCGAATCGAAGAATCGGGTAAGAGCCCCAATCGAGGCTGGTCACGTTGCTCTCGTTGAAGCT
>JAQGMD010000435.1 GCA_028292565.1 Burkholderia sp.
TATTACCGTGGCGGCCCGGCGAAGAACAATGCATGGTGGAAGTTCTGGAAATAAATTTTCTCGGCATCCTGCCTGTAAAGACATGAAAGACATGAAAGCCTCGCAGTGCGAGGCTTTTTGCCATGCACCGTAGCCGCCCTTCGATCAGCCTTCGATGCGCCGTCTGAACAGCCAAGCCCGGTCCGTCGAGCCTTCTTCGACGAATTCATAGCCCTCGAGGTCGAACGCCTTCAGCTTTTCCGGATCGGTAAGATGCTTCATGGCCGCATAGCGCGCCATCAGGCCGCGCGCACGCTTTGCATAAAACGAAATGATCTTGTACTTGCCGCTCTTCCAGTCCTCGAAAATCGGCGTGATGACGGGAACATCGAGCAAGCTTGGCTTGACCGCCTTGAAGTATTCCTCCGACGCCAGATTGACCAGCGCTTTCGACTTGTTAGCGGCAAGCGTCTCGTTCAGCGCCTCGCTGACCAGGTCGCCCCAGAATGCATAGAGGTCCTTGCCGCGCGGGTTGGTCAGTCGCGTTCCCATCTCGAGCCGGTAAGGCTGCATGAGGTCCAGCGGTCGCAGCACCCCGTACAAGCCGGATAAAATGCGTATGTGCGACTGCGCAAAATCGAGTTGTTTGACAGTCAACGACGGCGCATCGAAGCCTTCGTACACGTCACCGTTGAAGGCCAGCACGGCCTGCTTGGCATTTTTCCTGGTGAATCTCGGAGACCATGAAGCGTAGCGCCCCGTGTTCAATACGGAGAGTGCGTCCGAGATCTGCATCATGCTGCCGATTTCCGCCGGCGACAATTCCCTCAGTACATCGATCAGTTCGGCGGAATGCTTGACGAAATCCGGCCTGGTGTGGACGTCGGTGGACGCAGGTGTGTCATAGTCGAGGGTTTTGGCAGGCGATAGAACAATCAGCATTTGAACGTTTTTTTAAAAAGAATTTCCGCAATGATACCTAAGCGCATCGTGATCGACACCAATGTTTGCCTGGATTTGTTCGTCTTCCGCGATCCGCGGTGGGCGACGCTGCATGCCGCGCTTAGGCGCGGCCAGGTGCAGGCGGTGACTCGCGCTGACTGCCGAATGGAATGGCTGTGTGTGCTGGGGTACAGGCACCTGCCGCTGGACGCCGATTCGCGGCCGAAAGTCGCGGCCGAATTCGACTCGCTGATCAGCTGCATCAGCGACCTGACACCGCGCATCGACATCCGCCTGCCTCTCTGCAAAGACAAGGACGACCAGAAATTCCTCGAACTGGCCCGCGACGCCGATGCACAAACCCTGATTACCAAAGACAAGGCGCTGCTGAAGCTGGCGAGAAAAACCGCCCGCGACGGCCTGTTCGGCATCATCCCGCCGGAAGCATGGGTACCCGATTTCTAGCTACAATGCCGCTTTCGCCCATTACAACGATATGGATGCCATGACCACGCAAACCGCCACAGCTGACGTTCAACCCGCCGCATTCCAGTCGAAACTGCCGAATGTAGGCACCACGATATTCACCGTGATGTCGGCGCTCGCAACGGAAAAAGGCGCAGTCAATCTCGGCCAGGGCTTCCCCGATTTCGGCTGTGATCCGGCGCTGGTCAATGCTGTTACCACGGCAATGCAAAACGGGTTGAACCAGTATCCGCCGATGACCGGAGTGCCTGCATTGCGCGAAGCAATCTCCAAAAAGGTCGGGAATATCTATGGCTATTCGTACGATCCCGCATCGGAAATCACTGTCACCGCCGGCGCCACCCAGGCCATCCTGACGGCCGTCCTGTGCTGCGTGCACGCCGGCGACGAAGTGGTGGTCATTGAACCCACTTACGACAGCTACCTGCCCGCGATCGAACTGGCCGGCGGCACACCGGTGTTCGTGCAGATGGAAGTAAGCGACTATGGATATTCGGTACCGTGGGCGAAGGTGCAAGCGGCGGTGACGAAGAAGACCCGCCTGATCATGATCAACTCGCCGCACAACCCGACCGGCTCGGTGCTGCGCGAAGCGGATATCCGCGCGTTGGCCGATATCGTACGCGGCACCGACATCCTGATTCTTTCGGACGAAGTGTACGAACACATGGTGTATGACGGCGCCCGCCATGAGTCGGTATGCCGCCACCCCGAACTCGCCAGCCGCGCATTCGTGGTGTCCAGCTTCGGCAAGACCTATCACGTCACCGGCTGGAAGGTCGGCTACGTCGCCGCCCCCGCCGCGCTGACCGCCGAATTCCGCAAGGTGCACCAATTCAATGTCTTCACCGTGAACACGCCGGTCCAGCATGGGCTTGCGCAGTACATGGCGAACCCTGCGCCTTATCTCGAGCTCCCCGCGTTCTACCAGCACAAGCGCGACCTGTTCCGCGACGGCCTGAATTCCACGCGCTTCAAGCTGCTGCCATCAGACGGCACCTATTTTCAGTGTGTCGAATACTCCGCCATCTCGGATCTGGAGGAAGCGGAATTCGCGAAGTGGCTGACGACGGAGATTGGCGTAGCTGCTATACCGGTGTCGGCTTTTTATAACCGGCCGAAGGAATCGGGGATTGTGCGGTTCTGTTTTGCGAAGAAGGATGAGACGTTGAGGACTGCGCTGGAGAGGCTGGCGAAGCTTTAAGCGCGGAGCCACGCAGTTTTGCTCCTTCCCCCTGCAAGGGAGAAGGAGTATCCGCGCTAGCGCCGAAACCCTATTTCCCCGTCCGAAGCTTCATCATCGCTTCCGTATTCACCTTGCGGTCCGCACTCACACGCTGCGCAGTCGGCCGCTCACCCAGCATCTTCGTATACTCCCGCACCGGTAAATCACCCAGCACATCCTCGCCAAAAACGATCTTGGTAGCCATCCCCACCACCGGCAGGTGAACCATCGCGGCGCAATCGGCCATCGTCAATTCCGACCCTGCGACGTAAGGCGAAAACTTCGCCAGCGAGGCGAACGCCTTTGCATTGCGGGTCAACAATTTTTGCGCCCGGGTCTTCACCTCATCCGAAACCTTGCCGCCGAAGAACGCTTCCGCGTACAACTCGCGCGCCACCAGTTCCAGATGCAGTTCGATGAACACCACGAGCTCGCGGATCTTGGCCGCGGCAAAAGGGTCGGCCGGTAATAGCGGCTTTTCCGGATAAGTGGCTTCCAGGTATTCCATGATGACCTGCGACTCGGACATCACCCCCTGCTCCGTTTCCAGGAACGGGACTTTCCCCAAGGGGGATTTTTCGATCAGCGCAGGCGAACGGTCGGCCCATACCAGCTTCTCTTCGAACGGAATGCCCTTTTCAAGCAGCGCGAATTTCACTTTGTTGTAGTAATTGCTGGCAGAAAAGCCGCATAGTTTCAGCATGTTGTCTCCTTGAATGTGTAATTTCGCAATGCGAAGCTTACCCCACCAGGCGCAGAACTGCACCTTGCCAGGACTAACAACCGATTTTCGCCATTTCGGCAATAATAGGGGCGACACCATCCACCGATAATAATCACCCCACACCCTATGTCTGCCGAACTCCAAGCATCCCGCCGCGATGCGACCCTGATCCTGACGCTGTCCAATCCCGGCGCAAAGAACGCATTGCATCCCGATATGTACGCGTCTGCCATCGAAACCCTGTCGACCGCCGAGCGTGATGCCTCGATCCGCGCCGTGGTGCTCACCGGCGCCGACAATTTTTTCTGTGCCGGCGGCAACCTTAATCGTTTGCTGGAAAACCGCGGGAAGGACAAGTCGGTGCAAGGGGAATCGATCGACAACCTGAACGGATGGATCCAGGCGATGCGAGATTGCCCGAAGCCGATCATCGCGGCAGTCGAGGGCGCCGCAGCCGGCGCCGGTTTTTCACTGGCGCTCGCATGCGACATGATCGTGGCCGGCGCCTCTGCCAAATTCGTGATGGCCTACGTTAAGGTCGGACTGACACCCGACGGCGGCGGCTCCTGGTTCCTGACGCAGGCACTGCCGCGTCAGATTGCAACCGAAGTCCTGATCGAAGGCAAACCGGTGCTGGCGCCGCGCCTGCATGACCTGGGCGTAGTGAACCGGGTCGTGGCCGATGGGACCGCGCTTGAAACCGCATTGGCCTGGGCCGATGAACTTGCCGCCCTGTCGCCCAATGCGGTGGAGAACATCAAGTCCCTCGTGCAAGAAGCGCAGGGAAATTCACTGACCAAGCATTTCGTGGCGGAGAAGCACAGCTTTGTCGAGAGCCTGCATCATCGCGATGCCCAGGAAGGCATCACGGCATTCCTCGACAAGAGAAAGCCACAATACAAATGACCCCACACAAGAGACGGCGCGTTTATCTGATGCGCCATGGCAGCGTCACCTACTTCGACAACGAAGGCAAACCATTCCTGCCCGAACAGGTGCCACTCAATGAACTGGGCCGCGCGCAAGCGACCGCCGCCGGCCAGGTATTCGCAGCAGAGGGCTTGCGCTTCGACCGTGTCATCGTGTCGGGCCTGCCCCGCACGGTGGAAACCGCCACATGCGTGTTGGCGGAAACCGGCCAACAGGCCGAACTCGAGCAATGGCCCGAACTGGTCGAACTGAAAGGCGGCAAGCTGTCCGCCATCCCTGACGAGGCGTTGAAGGAAGCGTTCGTCGGGGCATTCGATGGACTGGTGCCGGAAGACAAGCGATTCCTCGGCGGCGAATCGATCGGTCAGTTAATGGATCGGATACATCCATGCATCGACCGCCTGCGCGCGGACAAGTCCTGGGACACCGTGTTACTGGTGCTGCATGGCGGAGTGAATCGCGCCATCCTCTCCTATGCGCTGACCAACCAGCGACTGTTCCTCGGCAACCTGGCGCAGACCGCCGGCTGCATCAATGCACTCGATGTCGGCGACGAGCATGCGGACTGGGTGGTACGCATCGTCAATTACTCGCCGCTGTCGCAATTGCAAAGTGAATCGAGGACGACGACGATGGAAAACCTCCTCGACCAGTACAGGAAGTCGCGAGGACAATAAATGCTGAAATAGTACGACCGTACTCTTCCATGATGTAGAATGCTTGGACCCACGCTACGGCAGGAGACACGATGTACGAAGAATTCATGGGCACCAGACCCGTTTCGGAGCGTCAGAAGTTCGATGTCGGCGCATTGCAGGCCTACATGCGCCAACACGTGGAGGGCTACTCGGGCGATCTGACGGTCGAACAGTTCAAGGGCGGCCAATCCAATCCCACTTTCAAGCTCACTGCCAACGGACGCAGCTACGTACTGCGCACCAAGCCCGGCCCCGCGGCGAAATTGCTGCCATCGGCCCACGCGATCGATCGTGAGTTCCGCGTGATGGATGCGCTGAACAAGGCAGGCTTTCCGGCAGCGAAACAATACGCGCTGTGCACCGATGAATCGGTGATCGGCCGCGCGTTCTACATCATGGAATTCGTCGATGGCCGGGTATTGTGGGACCAGTCGCTGCCCGGCATGAGCAATGAGCAGCGCGGCGAAATATACGACGAGATGAATCGCGTGATCGCGCAACTGCATACCATCGACTATGCGGCGATCGGGCTTGCGGAATACGGCAAGCCCGGCAATTATCTCGCGCGCCAGATCGATCGCTGGACGAAACAGTACAAGGCGTCGGAAACCGAAAAGATCGAAGCGATGGATGCGCTGATCGAATGGCTGCCGAAGAACATTCCCGCAGGTGATGAAACCAGCATCGTCCATGGCGACTACCGCCTCGACAACATGATCTTTCATCCGACCGAACCGCGCATCCTCGCGGTCCTCGACTGGGAACTGTCTACGCTCGGTCACCCGCTCGCCGATTTCTCCTACCACTGCATGAGCTGGCACATTCCTCCCGGCCAGTTCCGCGGCATAGGCGGACTCGATCATGCAGCGCTCGGCATTCCGACCGAAGACGAATACATCGCCAGGTATTCCCAGCGCACCGGCAAGACGCTTTCGAAAGCAGATTTCAACTTCTACCTCGTTTACAACATGTTTCGCATGGCGGGCATTTTGCAGGGGATCATGAAGCGCTACGTCGATGGCACCGCTGCCAGCGAGCAGGCGCTCAAGTCCGGCCAGGCGGCACGGCCCATGGCAGAGATGGGCTGGCGTTACGTAACGGGCATGCAGAATTGATCGACCACCCAGCAAACAAGCCACAGGAGACATCATGGATTTTGAATACTCGGACCGTTGCAAGGAACTGCAGCAAAGGCTGCTCGCGTTCATGGATGAACACATCTATCCGAACGAGAAAGCCTACAAGCAGGAGGTCGACCGCAACGGCCAGGAGAAAGGCGACCGCTGGATCCCGACCCGCATCATCGAAGAGCTGAAGCCGAAGGCACGCGCGCAGGGCTTGTGGAACCTGTTCCTGCCGAAGTCGCCGCGCGCTCTTGAAGGGTTGTCCAACCTCGACTACGCGCCGCTGTGCGAAATCATGGGACGCGTGCCCTGGGCGCCGGAAGTGTTCAATTCCGCTGCGCCGGATACCGGCAATATGGAAACCCTCGAGCGCTACGCCTCGGAAGAACACAAACGACTATGGCTGGAACCGCTGCTGCGCGGCGAGATTCGTTCCGCTTTCGCGATGACGGAGCCGGCGGTCGCATCTTCGGACGCTACCAACATCGCCACGCGTATCGAACGCCAGGGCGACGAATATGTGATCAACGGGCACAAGTGGTGGATCTCCGGCGCCGGCGATCCGCGCTGCAAAATCTTCATCGTGATGGGTAAGACCGATCCCGACGCCCCGCGCCATTCGCAGCAGTCGATGATCCTGGTGCCGCGCGATACCAAGGGCCTCATTATCAAGCGTCCGCTGCCGGTGTTCGGCTATGACGACGCGCCGCATGGCCATTGCGAGATCTTCTTTGAAAACGTCCGAGTGCCGGCTTCGAATATCCTGCTCGGCGAAGGCCGCGGTTTCGAGATCGCCCAGGGCCGCCTCGGTCCTGGCCGCATCCATCACTGCATGCGGGCCATCGGTGTTTCGGAGCGCGCGCTCGAATACATGTGCAAACGCCTGAATGAACGCGTCGCATTCGGCAAAAGGATTTCCGAGCAAAGCATCTGGCATGAGCGCATTGCCGAGGCGCGCATCATGATCGACACCGCGCGTTTGTTGACGCTGAAAGCCGCCCATATGATGGACACGGTCGGCAACAAGCACGCCAGGGCGGAAATCGCGATGATCAAAGTGCTGGCGCCGAACGTAACGCAGCAGATACTGGACTGGGCGATCCAGGCTCACGGCGGCGGCGGCGTCTCGGACGACTTCCCGCTCGCGTACCAGTGGGCCGCTAACCGCACTTTGCGTCTGGCCGACGGTCCGGATGAAGTGCATCGCAATGCGATTGCCAAGCTTGAACTGGCGAAGCACATCGCGATTCCTTCGAGCGAGCTGAACCTTCCGATCACGCGGTCCTGATTTTTCCGCAAGCGTCTGGTTGAGACGTAGTGACAGGGCCACAGCGCTTGCGCGCTGGTTTGTTTAGAACTTCTTTTGCCGCGTCCACCGCAGCAAGCAACACATGTATCTTGGGAGAGAAAAATGCCGCGCGGTCCTGCCTACACCTACAATGAATTGGTAATCCTGACTCTGCTCGCGCTAATGGCGACCACGATCGTCGTTGGTGTCCTTGGTTTCGTGACATACCGCATTTACAAAGCCAGCACGTCCCGTCGCCGCGGCAAAGCGCTTGCGCGTATTGAACCGGCATGAAACAGGCGCAGGTACGTTAGATTGGCGTCTGACTTCCGTGCCACAGCGCCTTCCGAAAAACCTGGCGGTCGTACGGTCGTACTATAGGTGGCCGCCATGTACATATGCGACCGGTTCAACAACTGGCGCCATTTCCGTACGATTATCAGTGCACGTTCAGGAGAAAAAATGATCGACGTCTATTCCACCGCCACGCCGAATGGCCACAAGGTCCACATCCTGCTGGAGGAAACCGGCCTGCCGTATCGCGTGCATCACATCAACATCGGCGAAGGAGATCAGTTCAAGCCCGACTTCCTGTCCATTTCGCCGAACAACAAGATCCCGGCGATCGTCGACGCCGAAGGTCCGGACGGCAAGCCGATTTCCTTGTTTGAATCTGGCGCGATCCTGGTCTACCTCGCCGGCAAGGTGGGCCAATTCCTCGGCACAACCGATCGTGAAAAATTCACGACGCTGCAATGGCTGATGTTCCAGATGGGAGGCGTCGGTCCGATGCTGGGGCAGGCGCACCACTTTCGCGTCTATGCGCCGCAAAAAATCGAATACGCGATCAACCGCTACACCAATGAAGCAAAACGCCTTTACGGCGTGATCGACAAGCAAGTCGCGAAGGAAGGCTATCTGGCCGGCGGCGAATACACGATCGCCGACATCGCGACTTTCCCGTGGCTGCGCTCATGGAAGAACCAGGGCATTGAACTGGATGAATACCCGAACACCAAACGCTGGTTTGAAGAGATCGCTGAACGTCCGGCCGTCCAGCGCGGTGTCGCGGTGCTGGCGAATTTGCATAAACCTGTGATGGATGACAAGGCGAAGGAAGTGCTGTTTGGGAGTACGCAGTATCAGAAGCGGTAGGCGTCAGACTCCCCTCGCCCGCGAGCGGGAGGAAGCCAAAAATGGGAGGGAGGCGACTCCTTGTTAATCAATGTCAACGTCTTGCAAATAGCGACGGCCATCTGCGCGGCGGCATCCCGGAACGCGACCTCGATGCGTTTGCCGCCGACTGGCAAGAG
>JAQGMD010000465.1 GCA_028292565.1 Burkholderia sp.
TGGCGATCACCGCGCTACGGTCTGGCTGCTGTCACACAAGATCCTGCTGCCGGGTGCGACGGTGCTAGAGCGCTTCATCGCGAGCCTGCGCCAGCGCGTCGAGAAGCGACTGTGACATAGCCTGGCGCAAGGCCTGAGTCTCAACCACTCCCCAAACCCCGATCTCTCGCATACTCATCGTAATGGTCTCGATTCCGGCCCATGGCGCAACCCCTTATTAAAGCTGGGGCTGCCAGCATGGCGCAATTACCCGAAACGCGTATTTGTTGGTCAGAAATGCGACATTTCTAATTGGGGGAAATCGGACATTACTATTTGGGGCTTACACGTCATTGTTCAAGCCATTTTCAAATGTCTCAGTGCCAGCCATTTCAGAATGTCCCGGTTTTCGGGGGGCTTTTGTATTTGGTTTCAAAGTTAACGCAGCCGCGACAGCGGAATTCTCGCCCCAGGGATGCAGCATGCGCTTTTTAGCAACCGACATAGCTTGGCAAGCGCGAAAGCGGCACCTGAGTTTTTAATCCATCGTTTGCTTGATCGCGCGCTCGATATCGGATGCGTCGAGCATGCGCTGTGCCTTCGTTCCGGAGGCGGCGTGGTGCTTCGTCGGTGCCAGCCCACGGTTCGTCTGTGCCGGCCCGCTGCGCCGACTGTCGCGCTGCTGCTGCACGAGTTGCGCCACCTGCAGCACATGGCCGAGCCGCTTGTTCTCGACGATCGCGCCCTGGTCGACCTCCGGGTAGCGATCGTAAGTGGTATAGGGCAGGGCGATGCCGTCCGCGCGCAACTCGATCCGGCCGTCCGGATACGCATACACCTCAATGTACTTTCCGATCAGCTTGCGCGTCATAGGTGCGTCCGCCAGCAGGTACATCGTCTTCGCATACTGCAGCGTCAACACATGCGACACCTTGCGCGGCTCGCGCCAGGTAAAAATAAGATCCAGCTCTTCGTCGTTGCGCACCAACCGGTCCTGAAGTGTCAAATGCGCGCGCTCGACTCGCCCCTTAGCAGAACTCGTGTTGGCGCAAATGATGCCGATATTCAGCTCATACAACGCGCGCCAAAACTGCGTATAGCCATCGCCGCGTGGGCCATGACGCAACTCCTTAAACACCGGGGAAGAAGCGTCCAGCATCGTCCGACCACAAATGTGCTTGTCATCGGACAGTGGGACATTCTGATTTGGCTAGTTCGAGACATTCTAATCTAGCCACCACATTGTTTGATCGCATAATATAGATTATGTCAAATCGCTTGTAGCTTAACGTCGCCACCTTTTGGCATGAATGACGCCATCCAGTACAATGCGCCCAAAGGCGCATTGTACTGGATGGCAATAGGTAACAGCGCTAGACAGGTTTTCGAATTTATATTAGACTCGGTCGCAATAAGTCCCCCTCCTCTGTGCCCGATCTTGTGTCGGTGTCCCAAGTGGGGGATTTCTCTTTATGAGCACCAACGGTCTCCATTCCACTGTCAAGTTCCACTTGACGGCATCCGAGCAGGTTACCTTGCTTAAGAGTCGGGGGATGGTCATTGCTGTCGACCAAGCCGCCGAAAAGACGCTTTTAAGCCTCGGCTACTACCGGCTCGCCGGACACTTCTACCCGTTAAGGAAAACAAATCCGTATGGCGTGCCTGGACGCCAGGACGATTTTCAAGACGGGACTAGTCTCGCCCTGGTCGAGCGAATTTACGAGTTCGACCGCCAACTACGCCTTCTAGTGCTTGATGCGGTTGAGCGCATCGAGGTTGCAGTTCGTTGCGACATCGCGCACCGTCTTGGCAAACGCCATCGAATCGCCCACGAGCGCCCGGACGAGTTGGATACCAAATTCTGTACGCAGGTCAATCTCGCAACAGGCACAACGAAATACCAAGAATGGACAGCGAAGCTTGGCGCAGCGGTATCTAAGGCAAGAAAAGAAGATTTTGTGAAGCACCATCAAGAAAAGTACGGTGGCAGGATGCCAATCTGGGTGATCACCGAGCTTTGGGACTTCGGCTTGCTGTCGAGATTCTTCGCAGGAATGCAATACAGAGATCAAACCTACATTGCGCGTCGCTACGGACTTCAAGAAGGAAAGTATTTGGCGTCCTGGCTTCGCGCCATCAACTTCATCAGAAATGTTAGTGCGCATCATTCGCGCCTCTGGAATCGCAACATCGTCGAACGCCCACGTTTTCAACCTTCGCAGCCGCATCACCACCTATATCATCTTGGGGCCGACGTTCATGCACAAACGCGCGTCTATGGCACCCTTTGTGTGCTGAAAACAATGCTGAATGCCGCCGCACCAAATAACAACTGGGCCGAGCGGCTGAAAATGCCGTGCGCAGCTTTTCCGGCCAGCCCACTGGTAAGCCTTAACGACGCCGGATTCCCCGCTGATTGGCGTGAAAAGTCACTCTGGCAGTAGTCGCTTCCGATATCGAAAAAACGGCGATCTCGTTGGGGATGTCGCCATGTATTGTTTTTCCCGGACGTGCTTCGCACCGCTCAATTTTCGCCGCACGAAGCGCTCTGCCCTAAACGACATGCCTGTCTTTGTACGTGAAGAGATAAGGTCTTCGCGTACTCGATTGATTGCACCGGCCCCGTAATTGGTCGACCTTCGTGCCACTCTCCGCATTAAATGCTAAAGGTGTGGCGCAAACAGCCTAATTTCGCTTTTCCCGCATATCCTTACGTAAGCATCAATCAAGCATTCTTCTCCCGCATACTTTTATGTTATCCGACATTTGATACGGACACGGCGTCAAACACCGACGTGCGGCTCTGATCAAAGTTTGTTCAACGTAGAGATTATTTCGTCGTGCCGCTCCTGGTCTTGTTTATGCAGATACAAGCGTCGTAGAGAGTTTTGCATGACCGGCGGTAGCCTGAACGGTGGTCAAAGGAACGCCGTTGTTGGCGAAATGGGTAAATACGAAATGCCGGAGCCAATGCGTCGATGCCCTTCGCAAGGATGCGCCTGTCTCTCCCTCGCCGTTGGAATCTGCCAGACGCGCAGCGGCTTCAAATGCGCCTTTTACAGCATTCGAGACAGTTCCCTCACTGGCGCGCAGCAGCCCTCTGCGGCTTGTTAATACTAATGGAGTCTTGTCATCCCGGACCGTGCGTGGCAAAAGCCCATACACCACCCGGTATTTCCTCGAATGTAGCCAGCAACTTCTGCGAAACAGGCAGACGGCGTGGCTTGGCACCCTTACCCAACACATCAAGCCACCAGCGGCCGTCTTCTTGATAGACGCCGCCCATGTCGGCAGCGACGAGTTCTGCCAGGCGGGCGCCCGTCATGTAGTACGCAACAACCAGAAACAGGTCGCGCGCCTTTCGCATCCGGGCCGAAGGTGTTTTGGCCTCTGACGACGGCGTAATAGTGGCGCCGGCGTCCGCTCTGTCGAATTAGAGCGGGCAAAGGGACGTTGTCCGGTTGATCTGCCGTTCCAACGCTATTATTGTTCCCGGAAGCGGATTGGGTCACCCCATAATGCCGATCTGCCAGGGAACAAATTCATTGTCGCCGAGGCCGAGCTGCTCGCTTTTGGATTTTTCCCCGGAAGCCGTTCGCAACAGCTGCTCAAAAATTTTCTGCCCCATTTGCTCGATCGTCACCGTACCATCGACGACCTCTCCGCAGTTAATGTCCATGTCTTCCTCAAGACGCTGGAACATGGGCGTATTAGTGGCCAGCTTCATCGACGGAACCGGCTTTGCGCCAAAACAGGAGCCGCGGCCGGTGGTAAATGCGATGAGGTTGGCCCCTCCGGCAATCTGTCCGGTTGCGGAACATGGGTCATAACCGGGTGTGTCCATGAACACAAGGCCTTTGGCCGAGATCTGCTCGGCATATTTATAGACCTCCATCAGCGGACCGGTGCCGCCCTTCATCGAAGAACCGATCGACTTTTCAAAAATGTTTGCCAGCCCGCCGCTCGAATTGCCGGGGCTGACCCGGCCGTTGATCTGTACATCGCGCCCTTTCGAGTATTCGTCCTTCCACCAGCGAATGCGCTCAACGAGCTTTTCACCGATTTCCCGGCTTGCCGCACGACAGGTCAAAGTGTGTTCAACCCCATAAATTTCCGGCGTCTCCGACAAGACGGCTGTACCTCCGTGGCGCGCCAGGATGTCCATGGCTGCACCCAGAGAGGGATTTGCCGAAATCGACGAGAAGCCGTCCGACCCGCCGCACTGCAAACCGACCGTAAGGTGGCTTGCCGACACGGTTTCCCGGGTAACGCGATTTGCGTCGGGCAACAGCCCCTTGACCGCTTTGATGCCTGCCTCGATCGTTTTGCGCGTGCCGCCGATCTCCTGCATTACAAAAGTATGCAGGCGCGGACCGGCGGTCAGCCCTTGATCGGCCAGCAATCCGCCGATCTGGTTGCGTTCGCAACCAAGCCCCACTATCAGGACGGCGGCAAAATTGGGATGGGTAGCATAACCGGCTAATGTGCGCCTCAACAGAGCCATCGGTTCCCCCGTCATTTCCATGCCGCAGCCAAGCGAATGAGGAAATGCGGCCACGCCATCGATATTCGGGAATTCTGCAAGCCGCTCTTCCGTGAAGTATTCGGCAATGCGGCGCACAACCGTGGCTGAACAGTTGACCGTCGAAAGAATGCCGATATAGTTTCGTGTCGCGACTCTTCCGTCTTCGCGCACAATGCCCTGAAAGGTGGCGCGGTTCGCTTCCGGCACCAGATCAACCGGACGAAAGTCTCGCGCATGCGCATAGTCGCGATCGAATTCGCGAAATTCAGTGTTATGGCTATGCACGAACGAGCCGGCGGGAATATCGGTGGCCGCAAATCCGATTACGACGTTATATTTTTTGATCGGCTCGCCCTTGGCAATATTCCGCCGGGCTATCTTGTTCCCGGCGGGTACCTGAGCGCGCACGGTACATCCTTCACCTTCAAGCGGCGTCCCGATGGATACGTCGACGCGCGCAATAACAACGTTGTCATGGGGATGCAAGCGGATTACCGGGCCAGCTGTTACTTTTTCGGCGGTCTTGATCATGGGTCTCTTCCTCAGTATTTTTGTGGAGCCATCAACGGAATTGTTCATCGCTTCAGGATGGTATTGCCGATGTATCAATGACAGGTTTACCCATTCACCAATCGACCGATACTCGAATTTTCGTCCGGCATTTGCGACGGCTTTCCAGCCGATTCAGCCGTCCCCTTCAAGAAGCTGCCAATAAATTTGTTGAGCCATGCCGCGTCGTCCCCGCGCACGGAACTGGCAGACTGATGCCCCCAATCCGAGGGAATGAATTCGAATCGTGCACCAGGTACGGCTGCCGCAGCGGCTTCGGCTGCCTCAGGTGGATTGAACAGATCCATTGGCGGCGCAAGGACCAGTGTCGTCGCCTCGACTGCCGCCAATGCGCGTCGCGTGTCGCCCTGAAAGCCTGGCGTAGTACCTACATCGTGGCTGTCGTATGCCCAGGTCTGGTACACGAGATCCACAGCACTGAATCGCTGTTCCTGCTGCCACTTGGTACGGTGCGCGATCCAATCCTGCACTGCGCGCGCATCGGCGAACTCGGCGGCCAGTGCCGCCGGAGTGCGACCGGCGATCAGTTGCATTAGCGGTACCCAGGCTGCCCATCCGCGGCATTCATGCGTATCATCGGCCCAGGCAGCATCGGCCATCAGGGCCTGGCGCGTGGTTTCATTGATCGCCGCCGACCACGGCGTGGTCTTGGCCATTGGCGTCATCGCCACGATGCGCGACATCGATTTGGGATGGCTGACCCCCCATTGCAATGCTTGCATGCCACCCATTGATGCGCCAATCACCGCCTGCAGGCGCTCGATCCCAAGGTGTTCCTGGATCAGGCGACGTTGGGTTTCCACCATATCGCGAATGGCAAACCGCGGGAACTGCAAACCAGGTTGCCTGGTGCTGTTCGACGGCGAAGTCGTAAGACCATTGGCGATGGAGTCGACGCAAATGATGCAAAGATCGCCTGGATCCAGCGCACGCCCGGGACCGATCAAAAAGTCGAGCCTGTGATGCGTGCTATTCAAGGCAGGAAGTGCGAGCACCGCATTCGACCTGTCAGTATTGATCTCACCATGGACCACGTAGGAAAGCACGAAGTCATGGATTGTTTCCCCGCTCTCAAGGAGAAAGTCTCCCAGCTCAAGGCGCCGGTGTGGCCGGTCTATCCAGTCCCGTGCCATCGGAGGATGACGGTGGTCCATCATGGCTGATCGAACACGATAACCGAGCGCACCGTTGCGCCGCGCTTCATTGCTTCAAAACCTTCATTGATTCGCTCCAGCGGAAGGCGCTGCGTGATCAACTCGTCAAGCTTGAGCTTGCCGTCAAGATAAAGTCCAGCCAGCCATGGGAAATCGCGGCGCGGGCGCGCGCCGCCGTAGCTCGAGCGTACAATGCGCTTCTCGCCCATCAGCGAACCAAACCGCAAGCTCACCTTCTGGTTCACGTTGGTTTTTCCGAGTATCACCGCATCGCCGCCACGGCGCACGATTTCCAGCCCGAGCTGCAGGGAGGCCTCGCTGCCGGCGCACTCGAACATGTAGTCGGCGCCACGCCCGGCAGTCAGCGCCTTGACCTGACCTATGACGTCGTCGGAATCGGCGCGTATCGTATGCGTCGCACCGAACATGTGCGCCATATCCAGCCTGGCGGGATCGCGATCGATAGCGATGATGGTTTGTGCCTGCTCAAGCTGCGCGCCTTGCAGCACGTTCAGCCCAACCGCTCCGACGCCGATCACCGCGACCGAAGCGCCTGCCTCGACATGCGCCAGGCGAGATGCCGCGCCAACGCCAGTCATGACGCCGCAGCCAATCAGGCAGGCGCGGTCGAAAGGGATCTCGTCCGGCACCTTGATTGCACCGGATTCGGGTACGACACAGTATTCTGCATGCGAGGAGACGGACGAAAAATGATGCAGTTTTTTTCCGGCAAAAGAGTAGCGTGACTCGCCGTCGGGCAGATGACCGGCAGGCTGATGCTTTGCAATCGGTTCGCACAGGATGGGCAGATCGCGCTCGCAAAAGAAACAATGACCGCAGTGCGGATTCCACGAGCACACCACATGGTCGCCGGGCTTTACCTGCGTTACGGCAGAGCCGACCCGCTCGACGATGCCGGCGCCCTCATGACCGAGCACAATCGGCAACGGATAGGCCAGGTTGCCCTGAATGACTTCCAGATCGGTGTGGCACAGACCGCTGGCCTGGACACGCACAAGCACATCGGTGGGTTTAAGCGGACCAAGCTCGACGCTTTCGATACTGAGCGGCGCGTCGATCTGATGGAGGACAGCGGCGCGATACTTCATGCGGATGTTCCGGAGGAGTGCGCAAAGTGCCGCCCCTGCTTTGCGGTGCCGGCATACAGAATATTCATCTTGCGATCGATGATCGCGGCGTGACGCGCAACCGCATCGGGATGAAAGTCGGATTCGGGGGACGCTTCCAGGTCGAAATGGCCGAATGTGTCGATGCCACGTACAAGCGTTGCACTGTCACGCGTAGGCGAAGACTGGCGAACATGCGTCGGGATATAACGGATCGCATAACCGACCCGGCGATGATCGGCGCTGTTCGGCTCGGAACCGTGAACCAGAAGCACGTTGTGAATTGACGCCTGGCCAGGCTGCAGCACAACATCCAGCGCGTCGTTCTCATCCACCTCGACAGCGATTTCCTGACCTCGGGTCAGCAGATTTTTTTCGTTGAAGGTGTCACGATGCGAAACCTGCGTTTTGTGGCTGCCGGGAACAACGCGCATACAGCCGCTTTGCTTCGTACTCGGCGTGAATGCGAGCCACACGGTCACTACGTCGTTAGACGATAGCCCCCAGTAGGTTGCATCCTGATGCCATGACACGAACGCCGGATCATGCGCGTTCTTGGCGAAGAACGATGAACTCCAACACAGAAGATTGGGGCCAAGCAAATCTTCCACTGCGTCGAGCACCTTGGGATGACGAATCAGATCGTTGATCCAGGGGACCAGCAGGTGCACCTTTGTGTTGGTACGGGTTGACAACCGCCCTCCCTCGCGAGCTTCCATTTGCTCAAGGCGCGCGAGCATTGCGCCGGCTTCCTCGCCTGGCAGCATAGGCACGGGAAAACAGATTCCCTCCGTCTGGTAGCGTTCGATCGCGGCCTGATTCAGTACTTTTCCCATCTTATCCTCCTGCAAAATGTTTATCGAGATTGGTCGTCGCGGGCGGCACTGCCCGCCTGTGGTCAATCGATCTTCGCGCCTGACGCCTTCACCGCTGCCGCCCACCGCGTGAGTTCCTGGTCAAGAAATTCACTGAACTGCGCGGGTGTGCCACCGGCGGCATCCGAACCCTGCTGAGCCAGCTTTTTAACGAAACCGGGGTCCTTGAGCGCGGTGTTGATGGATCGGTTGAGCGCGGCGATGATCGTGGCCGGCGTACCTGCCGGTGCAACGATTCCATACCAGGCAGTGACACGAAAATCGGGAAGGCCTGTCTCTGTTACCGTCGGTACGTCGGGAAAGATAGGCGAGCGTTGTGCCGAAGTGATGGCTAATGCGCGCAGTTTGTTTGCCTGCACGAACTGGGTGGCAAGAGGCATCCCTTCAACAAGCATCTGCAATTGTCCGCCCACCAGGTCGGCTACGGCCGGCGCACTGCCCCTGTAAGGCACATGCAACATATTGATGCCCGTCTGCAGCTTGAGAAGTTCGATCGTCAAGTGCGAAATACCTCCGCTGCCGGAAGAGCCGAAGGCGACCTCGCCTGGGCGGGACTTCGCCAGCGCCACAAAGTCATTCAGGGATTTCACCGGCAGTGACGGATTCACAAGCACCACCAACGGAGTGGTAGAGACCAATGCAACCGCCGCAAAGTCTCGTTTCGCGTCGTAGGATAGCTTCGGGTAGAGGGCGGGGTTGATAGCAAGTGAACCGGTATTCCCCATCAACAGCGTGTAGCCATCAGGAGCGGATTTTGCGACCAGTTCTGCGCCGATGCCGCCGTGCGCTCCAGAGCGATTCTCGATCATGACAGTATGGCCGAGCGTCTTTTGCATCTCTGCGGCGATCAGGCGCGCGGCGATGTCTACGCCCCCGCCCGGCGGGAAACCAACGACCAGACGGATCGGCTTGGCGGGGTATTCTTGGGCGGCGGCGGTTCCGGTGCAAACCGATGCTGCAAGGGCCAACGCTAGAAAAGAGAGACTGGCACGGGCAGATCGTTGAGACGCAACGCATGCCTTTGCTGTCCTGCCAGGATGTTGCCGTACCGGCGCCGGGCGACGAAAGAGAGTAACGGCTGCAAAGATTTTAAGGGAACTTGTGTATGAGTTGATCAGGCACGTCACCACGATGCGTCCTCCTTTATACGGTAACTTCTCCCTCGCTGGCTAAGCAAGGGAGAAGTTCCATTGTTATATTCACTGAAGCGCCGCAGCTTATGTACCGGTCGGCAGACCGGTAACTTCAGAGCGCGCGTGCGTCTTGCCGATGTTGATCTCGTAACCGATGCCGATGCTTTTTACGGACTGCTATGCGTCAGAGTCCCGGCAGTTCAAACCGTGCTTCATTTGTCAGGCGCGCTTTCCCTGCTTCGCAGCACCGGCATACAGGATCTCCAGTTGCCGGTCGATGATTTCAGCGTGACGAGCTACGGCATCCGGATGAAAGTCTGCTTCCGGCGGCGGCGCCAGGTCGAAATAGCCGAACTTGTCAGTGCCACGCACCAGGGTCGCGCTGTCGCGCGATCCGGCGGTCTGACGGACGTGCGTGGGGATATAACGCACCGCGAGACCGACACGGCGATGGTCGGCATTGTTTGGGTTAGAGCCATGGAACAACAGCACGTTGTGCAGAGATGCCTGCCCAGGCTGGAGCACTACATCGACGACATCTTCCTCGTTCACTTTCACTGCGATTTCCTGGCCGCGGCTTAGCATGTTAGTGTCGTCAAACGTATCGAGGTGAGGAACCTGTTCCTTGTGGGTGCCGGGCACTACGCGCAGGCAGCCGCTCTGCACCGTGCTTGGCGTGAACGCAATCCATGCGGTCATCACCTCGGAAGTCGACAGGCCCCAATAAGTTGCATCCTGATGCCAAGATACAAAGCTCGGGTCATGTGCGTTCTTGATAAAGAACTGCGAGCTCCAACACAGAATGTCAGGGCCGATCACGTCTTCGACGACGTCGAGCAGTTTGGGATGGCGGATCACTTTGTCGATCCAGGGAAGGAGCAAGTGCGGTTTTTTGTTGGTGCGCGGAGATAAGCGGCCGCCGTCCCGGGCTTCCATGTGCTCCAGTTTGCTTAGCATTTCTGCAGCCTCGCCGGCCGAGAAAGCCTCTACCGGAAAATGAATCCCATTCGTGTGGTAGCGATCAACAGTGGCCTGATCAAGTGCTTTCTGCATGTACTTCTCCGTTTGGGTGATCGGTTGTTTTCATATTCATGCCGACTACGGTACTCGGGGCACCAATTCCCCGCAGTCGTCCATTAGTCGATCCTTGCTCCTGAAGTTTTCACCACCGGACCCCATCGCTCGATTTCCGCTTTGATCATCTCGTCCATTTTCTTTGGTGTGCCTCCTACGATTCCGTAGCCGAGGTCGGTGATGCGTTTGACGAACTCGGGCGATTTCATTCCCTCTGCGGCTGCGGCATTCAGCCTGGTAATGATTTCCTTTGGCGTCCCGGTCGGGACCGAGAGGCTAAACCACCCATCGGCCTGATAGCCCGGCACACCGGCTTCCACCATGGTCGGCACATCCGGCAGGCTCGCTTCGCGTTTTATCCCGGTGACGGCGAGCGCGCGCACCTTGCCGGCGTTGATATGCGGCAGCGATGCGGGACTGTTGTTGAACATCATGCTGACCTGCCCGCCGAGGAGGTCGTTCATCGCGGGTGCCCCACCCTTGTAGGGAATATGCATGATGTCGACCCCTGCCAGAGACTTGAACATTTCTCCCGACATATGGGTTGTGGTGCCGTTACCGCTCGAAGAGTAAGTGAGCTTTCCGGGCTGGGCCTTGGCTAGAGCAATGAGTTCTATCACGGACTTCGCCGGTACGCTCGGGTGTACCGTGAGCACGTTGCTGAATGACGCCAGCACGATGACGGATTCGAAGTCCTTGAGCGGGTCGAAGCCCAGTTTCGGATACAGCAAAGGGACCACACCGAACAAGGGGCTCGAGGTGATCATGAGCGTGTAGCCGTCGGGCGCCGCTTTGGCTCCCACCTCGCTGCCGATGGTGCTGCCGGCGCCGGGACGGTTTTCCACGACGATGGGCTGACCGAGTCGTTTACTCAGTTCATGGCCGATTGCGCGCGAAATGATGTCGGATGCCGCGCCGGGCGGGTTCGGATTGATTAACCGAATAGGCCTGGAAGGATAGCTGTCCGCGGAAGCTGATTGCGGTACGACGGTCGCAAGTACGAAGGTTACAGTTGCGGCAAGACTGGTGATCAGTTTCAAGGTCGTCTCCTCTTTGAACTGGCGTCTTCAGGCTTCAAAGTGCCGTTCTATTTGTAGGTTGGAATCGTTACACCTCTGCCGATATCGATGGTATCGATATCATTTTCGTGGTCAAGCATTTGTTATCGACTTTCCATAAAACACAGGCCTCGGGAAACCAGCGCCCGCGAGCTCCATACCGCTACCGCATCAACCGAGGCACCGTGCGCGTTGCAGCGCTCGTCATGCCTAGGTTGAGAAAAATGATATCGATATCATTTTCAGCTGTCAAGCATTTTCGTAACTAACTTTTAAACTCGATTCGGCTTGAAAATCAGGCGCTGCCGCGTTCAACGATGGTGAATCCGACGTCGACCAATGGCTGAAGACCGGTGTGGCCCTCCACACGCCCGACAATCAGAGCGGCAGCCCGGCGTCCGATTTCAACGCTGTCAATATGCGCTGTCGTCAAGGCGGGATGTGTATCTACTGCAAAGTCCAGGTCGCCAAAGCCGATGACCGCTAATTGGTCGGGGACGATAACGCCCTGCACGTCGGCCTCGATTAATGCGCCAAGCGCCACCAGGTCGGTGGCGCAATATACGGCATCAATGTCGGGACGGGTCTCCATAAGCCTTCGCAGCCCTTCCCTGCCATGCGCCATTCGCGAAGGCGCTACAAACGTATAAGTGGGTATACCTTGGGCAGAGTCATCGGCCAGGCCCAGGCGGCGTGCGGCATCTAAAAAGCCACGCCCCCTTGCTCTGGCTCGCGGGTCATTAGCCGCTGTAATCAGCGCCAGCTTGCGCCGTCCCTTTCGATGGAGGTACTCGGCACTTGCTGCGCCGACTTGCGGGTGCGAAAAACCCACCAGCATGTCAATAGGCGCCTCGCTCATGTCCCATGTTTCAACGATGGGGACGCCCGTTGCCTTGAGGCGCCGCTTCGCCGCTTCCGATTCCAGGACCCCCATCAGCACGATGCCGTCCGGGCGGCGGGCGATCACGGCATCAACCATCATTTCTTCCCGCGATTGATCGTAACCGCGCTGGCCGAGCATGACCTGGTAACCGGCCTCGGCGAAAGCTTCCGTCATCGCCTGCATGGCAACAAGGAATGCCGTACCCGACGAAATGGCCGGCACCAGACAGGCTATCAATCGGCTTCGGTTGGACTTCAGGCCGCCAGCTAAAAGGTTCGGAACGTAACCTGTTTTAACGACCGCTTCGCGAACTCTGCGCTGCGTTTCGAGTGAGACAACCTTGGGATTACTGAGGGCTCGTGATGCCGTAATCTTGGACACGCCTGCCACCTTGGCAACGTCAGCGAGGGTCACACTGCCGCTACGACGCTTTGGGTCGGACAGCAACTCACTGTTCAGATCTTCCGAACGCACTCGAGCTCCTTGGAGATTTGTCGATTTGAATAAGGCAAAAGGATGTGAAACGTGAACGCTTCGGCTAAGTCAGCATATTATGCCAAAACCGCAAAACGGTTCTTCCTTGAATGCGATGTGCTCGCAAGTATGCAGGGAACGAGGGATTCGGCTCCCCCTATCGGCGATGCGCACCTGCATTCGCACCATCGACGTCGCCGATTTGGGCATCTCTCGCTGCCGGAATGACATGGACAGTGCGCAAAGAATTATCGACTTCAATTGTCTCGTGTCATCAGCAGTATTCTCCACTTGATCCCCAAGCGGTGTCCGTTTGATGCACGAATTTATATACAGTACTGGTGAGTATGCCATGTCGGATCTGGATTGGGATGCAGACGCTCAATCGTTGTTGCGCGCCGGGTGGGCGTGAATGCTAATTCAAGTTGTTGTTGCCTGGCGCTTTCGCCGATTAGCCGCTGTGCGAATGAGACCAGATGGGCGATCAGCAGCAGCATTTCAAGACGTGGTCCACTACGAGAACGGGCACCATCCAGACCCAGTCCCAGTCGTTTGTTTTTGAGGTCGCGAAACGATTGTTCGATACGCATGCGTTGCGAGTATAGGGCGACAATAGCTTCAGCACGCAAATGCTGAAGCCCCAAACTGCTCACCACCAACCATGGCTCTCGTGCGATGCGCGCGTTTTTTGCACTATTGTGCCAGCGGCGCTTTGCACCATAGACGTTAAGCCGATGCCGCCCCTTGCGGGGACGTCTGCTCAACACCGCATGCACTCCGATCGCATTGTTGCGCACGTACCGTACCAGCCCCAAGTCTCGCACTTGTATGCAGGCGTCGCTATACAGGTCACGCGCCGGAATCCAAGGTCCGTCTTCTTCCAACTGCAGGCCAACGCGGCCGCGAACCCTCCCGACGAATTCCCAGCCTTGTTCGCTGACCATTTTGAACCAGCTTGCATGAAATCCGGCATCGGTCATCACAATCATTTTGCAGTCCGATGGCGCCACCTGTGCCAGACGCTGCAGAAAGCAACGATGTACTTTGGGATTGTTGAGCAGTTTCTGTGGGTGTACTTCTTCATACAGCGTAACCGAGCGTCCCTCCACAACGACGCTCGCGCGCAGCAGTGGCCAGCGCTGGTCTCGCGTCAAGTCGGACCAATCCACCACGACAAGAAACTGTGGAACGTCTTTGAGCCAGCATCGCGCAAGACATCGATACACCTCCAGCCGCAACGCGTGTAAGGCATCGTTTCCGAGCAGTCGATCCACGCTCTTCAACCGGTGTTTCATTGTGATGCCATTACCAAGATGAAGGGCAATGGCCGAAAGACTTGTTACGCCGCCTCGCAACAATGCCGTAGTCGATCGCAGTAATGCGTCAACCCGTTTGACGTGCATCCAGGTCAGGCATGGCTTCAATACTCGCGTTACTATTGCTTCTGCATGCATGGTTCGCCTCGCTTATTCGTCTCAACAACGAAACGCGTGGCACTACGGACCATGCATGCACCGTTTTTGCCAAAACGTTAACCGGTAACGATTCTGTTTACAATAAATATTTGCGGCGAAACCTCAGGGACAGACCTGGTCTGTCCCCAAATCACTCTCTCGGCTGAAATGATGGTCCGGTTTACCACTAGTTCGGCGGCTTCATCCCGCCTTTGTTTGCGCCGCCAAGCGCTATTTGCTTACTTCGCTTTGTTTAATTCTTGTAAGGAGCTCCCATAGGTCCCAATTCACTCTCTCGTAAATATCGAGCAGCTCCGGGTACGCCTTCTCGCCGCGTACACAAGCTCCAGAGCCAGGATCCAAGACGTCAATAAAAACCTGCCCCCTATCACGCGAAATTCGGAAGCGACCGATATGAGTGTCCACCTCAAACAAAAAGTCACCAAAGCTTTGCTCATCTTCCCGTAGTCGATGCATACCCCTAATATCCACCGAGGCCTTGTTAAATTGCTGTCTTATCAGCTCTTCTGCGTTCATGTCAAAACTCCTCAAAGTCGCTATTTCGAAGGCGGAAGTAGCCTTCTACCATTAGCCGACAGTGTATACCCACGTTGCATCATGTAATTTAACTCCCGAGCGTAATAAGAACCCGGTCTCGCCGTATCTGCAGGAGTGGCAAGCGTAACAACGTCTCGTCTTTCAATCGTTCGATCGAGGAACTTTAGATTCGCAGTCCAACGTTGTTCCTCGTTCATTGCATTCCAAACGTTATCCGGTATTTGATACCGACGTGCGTTTAGGGAATCCCAGGGCTACCGCATCAAAACTCACTGGTTTTCAATGAGTTACGAAATGAGGTTGTCACGTTGAGAGACCCAATAGCTCAGCGAGATAGTCGTTGTTCAGACAAGCTTGCAGCCGTTTCTTCGGCAAG
>JAQGMD010000467.1 GCA_028292565.1 Burkholderia sp.
CTTGCCGAAGAAACGGCTGCAAGCTTGTCTGAACAACGACTATCTCGCTGAGCTATTGGGTCTCTCAACGTGACAACCTCATTTCGTAACTCATTGAAAACCAGTGAGTTTTGATGCGGTAGCCCTGACCCGGCGGCGTGGTGGCGGCAGTATCAACTTCGCTGCCCGAAATCATGGGTGGCAGCCGCACCTACGATTATCGCTATGTCTGGCTGCGCGATGCAGGGATGATTGCCAGCGCGCTTTTGCGGGCCGGCAGCGATGGTGACAATGCGAGAAAATTCCTCGACTTCCTTTGCGGCTCTGCGCAAGGGAGCCAGGGAAAACCGCTGTTGCCCCCATTCCTTGCATTGAATTACAAACCGGCTGAAGCAGAGCGGCATTTAGACCTGGCCGGTTACCGCAACAGTCGTCCGGTTCGAATCGGCAACAACGCCAACACACAGGTTCAGTTCGACGGATATGCCAACGTACTGCTCGCCGCCAAACAGATCTATGGGAAATTCGGTATGCGTGAACACTGGGCAACGGTCAGGTGCATCGCTGATTTCCTGGCCGGTCATTGGCACGAGCGCGACCATGGAATCTGGGAGGAGCAGCAGCGGCGGCAGTATACCGTCGGCAAGGTGATCACCGCCTGCGCGCTACGCTATATCGCGGCGTATGCGGATAATCGCGAGCAAAGGCGGCACTGGGAAAATACAGCTCGGAAAATTGAAGACTACGTTCCACGTCGTTGCATTAACTCCGAGGGCGCCTACGCGGCTGTGGCTGGCGGAGAGGCCGTCGATGTATCGGCTGCGCTATACCCGGCGTGGGGTTATGTTTCGGCCGATACGCCCGAAATGGTTGCCACCATGCGAGTGCTCGAGAGAGCTTACTCTCATGCCAACCTGCACTGGAGGCATCTCGAGGACAGCGATTCGCGGGATGAGGGGGCTTTTCTGGCGGGCACGATCTGGGTTGCCCAATACCGAGTTGCGCGACAGGATCTGTCGCGGGCGCGTTCAATTCTGGAGGCGGCACTGGAGTATGCCAACGACCTCGGTTTGTTCGCCGAGGAGGCTGACCCGGCGACCGGCGGCATGCTCGGAAATTTTCCGCAAACCCTTCTGCACGCCGCATTGATAGGCGCCGTGGTGGATTACAAGTATGCCAGCCGAACCTGAATCAAGCGACTATTCCCGGTTATGTCGCCGTCAAGAAGGCCCTTGCAACTTTCAAAGCACCTTGAAAGCGTTTACAAACATTCAACCCTTGTCCATCAAAAACACTTCCACTGTTAACAAATTCCCTGCCCTCCGCTATTAAAGAGGTTACCCTTTCGAACATACCTAAACCGGCTGCAAGCTATGACCGGTGCGGATACGGGGTGTGAATATGTCTGAAAGGTGAAGGTAGTCGGGGCGCTGGGCGTTCGCGAGCCGTGGGGCGATTGCACGGGCGAACGTTTCCGCCGATTTGTCATGCGGCTTGCGCTATTGGTCTTCAGCCATCAAAGTCCTCAGTGGCATTACATTGTTTTCAATGGAAAGCATTAAAAGTTCAGTCTGCCGTTGCCGAAGGCACAAGTGTCATGCATTCCACATCCCGTCTGAAAATCTTGCGGCAGTCCAATCTGAATAGCCCCTATGAAAAATATTCAAACTATTGGTAAATATGCGCATGCATCTTCTTGAGTCCGCGCATCTATCGCTTCGAGAATGGTCACGTTGGATGCCTATCCTCACCGAGTCGGGCAACGAAGGTGCCGAACAGGCGTGGCTGGTTGCAGTCCGCAGCCATAGCACCTGACGACGGTTCGGACCAGGTAATGAACAAGCCATTTCCAGCTTTTCACAGCGATGAGCCTCAGGGCGAACTTGAGCCGGTGGCGTATTTTGACGTAGCAATGCCCACCGAGGTGACGGTGTCTCAACAGGGACGTATCTTCGTCAACTTTCCCAAGTGGGGCGATGATGTGCAATTCACCGTTGCCGAAATCCGCGACGGTAAGGCGGTGGCTTATCCTGATGAGGCTTTCAACCGGACCAGTAGCAAAGATCCGACTGCGGCCTTGGTGTCGGTACAGAGCGTTGTCGTCGATCCGGCAGACCGGTTGTAGATACTTGATACCGGAAGCCCGATGTTCGCGCCGACAGACTATGGCGGACCCAAGCTAGTCTGCGTCGATCTAGCAACCGATACTGTTGTCGGAAAGATTTTGTTTCCGGGACGTCGCGCCGCCAACGACCTACCTGAATAACGTCCGGTTCAATCTTCGCTTGGGGACCGAAGGAATGGCTTTCATTACCGATTCATCGGATAAGGCGCCCAACGGAATTATCATCGTCGACCTCGCTACGGGTAAGAGCTGGCGGCGATTGCATGATCATCCGTCGACCACGTGGGAATCTGTGCAGAATTTCATGCACGGTTGTAGAAGGCCGATCGTTTCTCCAGCATCAGCCCGATGGTACTGTCATGCCCGGACCTGCAATGGGCGCCGATGGCATCGCCATCAGTGCCGACGTCGCCCGGCTATTCTATTGTCCGCTTGGTAGCCGACGTCTTTACAGCGTCTCGACGGAGGCGCTCATCGTGCTGCGGCGCAGGCCCGACGACGAATGGGGGACTGTCGTTCATGATGCGCGCGTGCTGTGGCCTGACACGATGTCGATCGCCGCAGACGGCTATTTATACGTGACGGCAAACCAGCTGCATCGTCCGGCGCGGTATCATGAAGGGCGGGATTTGCGCCACAAGCCCTATGCGCTGTTTCGTGCCCGGATCGACGCTCAACCGGTCATGCTGCAGTAACGGCTTTAACTACCCGCATTGCGGCTTTGCGGGCAAAGCGGATGACAGCCTCGGGAGTCGGCGGCAGCGAAAGAGACGCTATGTCGCCGTGGCGGCCGGGGAAGTATCGTTCCCCAGTCTGCGCATCAGTCAGGCCGCCTGAGTGGCATCCAGTGTCGGATAGTCGATGTATCCCTCGGCGCCACCGCCATAGAAAGTGTTTGGATCGGGAGTATTGAGCGCGGCACTCCGCTTGAACCGTTCAACCAAGTCCGGATTAGCAAGGAACAGCTGGCCGAATGCCACCAGGTCTGCTAGTCTCGACTGCAGCACCGCGTTTGCACGCGCCAGCGTATAACCGCCCGCGACAATCAGCGTGGCCGGATAGAGTGGCCGGAAGTAGCGGGCGGAGAGGTCCGGCATCGGATGTTCGCCCTGCGCCTGAGACGGTTCGATCAGATGCAAATAGGCCAGCTTCATCTTCGCCAGACGACGGACGACGTAGCCGAACGTTTCTTGCGGATGGCAGTCGCACATATCGTTGAAGGTCCCGCCTGGCGACAGCCGCACACCGACACGGTCGCTACCCCATACTCCGGTCACAGCATCAATGACTTCGAACAGCAGGCGGGCACGATTCTCCAGGCTGCCGCCATACTGATCGGTACGCTGGTTGGTGCCGTCTTCGAGGAACTGGTCCAACAGATAACCGTTCGCACCGTGCACTTCGACACCGTCGAACCCTGCCGCCTTAGCGTTCTTTGCTCCTTGCCTGAACTCTTCCACGATTCCGGGTATCTCGCTGGTCTCCAGCGGGCGCGGAGTCGGAATGTCCTTCAGACCTTCCGCGGTGTAAGTCTGTACGCCGCGCGGTGCAATGGCCGACGGCGCTACTGGCAGTTCGCCGCCGCGGAAATCCGGATGGGAGATACGGCCAACATGCCACAGTTGCATGAAGATCAGGCCGCCCTTTTGATGAACGGCGTCCGTGACCTTCTTCCAGCCAGCCACCTGGGCGTCGCTATGGATGCCGGGCGTCGCTATATATCCCTGTCCCCCGGCTCCCGCCTGGGTGGCCTCGGTGACGATCAGCCCTGCGTTCGCACGCTGGCTGTAGTAGGTTGCCGCCATGCCGGAAGGAACGTTTCCTTGTTCGGCGCGGCTCCTGGTCAGCGGCGCCATCACCATTCGATTTTTGAATTGCAGCGAGCCCACCGTGCAGGGCGAGAAGACATCGATGGATTGGGTTTGCTTCGTATTCATTGGCCTTGACTCCTGTATGCATTGTTTTACCGGACCGCGCTTTCAAATGCACAGCGCGCTGTGCGAAGCGCCTAGGCGCCCCAAGATTTCTTGGGCAAAGCTGGAGCAAAAGATGAGCGGTCCCATAGCTCACGTTTCGTCTGGTTCAACTGCCGGCGCCGCGGTGTTGATCGCTTCGGAAAATGCATTGCCTGCAAAAAACATGCCTGCTGTGAACGAGCGTTCTGAGCGGCGTTAGTGTTTCTATGCATCCAGACCTCATCACGGACTCCGGATAAGGCAGCCGGCAGCGGCGTCTTTCGAAAAAATGACGTCGAGCGCGGAAAGCTGCCTTGTCGACCTTCAGTTCGAACGCGACTGCATTCTCCTCGAGATATTTGCTGCGTTTGGTTCCAGGAATGAGAACAATGTCCTTGCGCAATCACCGTCATAAAGCGGTAATGCCTCGAGTCAAGGTCTTTCTGAATGTAACGAACGGTATAGCGTTTTGGAATGGGACTTTACGAAACGGGGTATTCGCACTCTTCAGGGGGCGTTGTAAAAGGCTTTCCTGGCCGATAGCTGTCATTTATTCCAACAGTCGGTGCCGCAGTTCCCTTTCGTCTTGAGACGCAAGTTGGACGCGTGGAGTTAGATTTTCTGTGGCGCTCATCTGGTTAATCGCAGCCTGACTGCTTCAATGAAGAAGGCCGCACCGGGCATAATGCCGTTCAGATAAGGACTTTCTTAAGCACCCGAACGGCATAACGCTTTGGCTCGATGTCGGCGTCATGGTCGAGCGCGTTGGTCGCCGCGGTTGCGCGCAGTGCGTGCGGCCCAAAACCCGCGACATCGATTTTCAATGACGTCGCATAACCAGCCAACATTTTGTAGATGCCATCGGGCGTGATCGAGGCGCGGCCATTCTGATGCCGGTTGTTTTTGAGCGACAGGAACAGCGCGCTCTGTTTGTCGGCGGTATGGCCGGCCGCCTGCAGGTACGCATGGATCCGCTCGGCGGTGCCTGGGTGCAGCGGCAGATAACGGACCTTGGCGCCCTTACCGTGTACGCGCAAAAGCGTGACCCCGCGCCGCGACTGCAGGTCGCCCACTGTCAACGCACACAGCTCGGCGCGGCGCAGGTCGTGATACAGCAGCGTGGCCAAGATTGCGCGATCGCGCAGCCCCTGCAGCGTGGTGAGATCTGGCGCATCGAGCAGCGAGCGCGCCTGGTGGTCGCCGATTGCCGGCGTCTTGCCCTCCCGGCTATCGACCCTGGGCCGCTTGACGCCCTTGACCGGCACCGCGTTTGCCTCGCACAGGTATTCGAACAGGGACGACAGCGCCGCCAGCTTGCGCCGGATCGTCGCGCCCGCCAGCGCCCGGGTCTCCAGGTCGTTACGCCAGGCGAGCACATGCGCGCGCGTGCGCGTGCGCGTGACGCTGTGGAACTCGTCCGGCTGCCGGATGCCGATGACGGCCATGAACTCCTGCAGGTCGTTCTGATATGCGCGCCGGGTCTGCGGGTTATCGATATTGGCGAACCAGGTGATCGCCGGCGGCTTATCCGCCAGCTGCTGGAACTGTGCCGCTGTCAGCGCGCGTGGCGCTGGGACGGATAGATCGGTTTTCGTCATGTTTTTATGCTGATTTGAATTTTTCACCGCAACGGCTGGACCAGCCTTTGCACCGCCAAGCCGCCTTCGGGCGGCATTTTTCTGCCTTTTCGCACCCTCTGGCATCCTGCGAATTCATGAATTTCGTAGTACCCTGATTGCAAGCAGCCGCATCTGCGGCCTCAATCCAGCGAAAGAAGGTGTGCAGTGACTACCCCTATCAAGATCGATTTTGTTTCCGATGTCTCGTGCCCATGGTGCATCATCGGGCTGAAATCCCTCGAGCAGGCGCTCGACCGGATGGGCGATGAGGTGCAGGCCGCCATGCATTTCCAGCCTTTCGAGCTCAATCCCAATATGCAGCCCGAGGGACAGGACATCAACGAACACCTGACCGAAAAATATGGCTCCACGCCGGAGCAGGCTGCTCAAAATCGCGAGGCGATACGCGCACGCGGCGAAGCGGTCGGTTTCACTTTCGGGGTGGGTAAGCGCAGCAGGATTTATAACACCTTCGACGCGCACCGCCTGCTTCATTGGGCCGGGGAGGAAGGGCGCCAGCAGGAGCTCAAACATGCGTTGTTCAAGGCGTATTTTACGGATGGAGAAAGTCCTGGCGCGCATGAGGTGCTGGTACGCGTGGCCGGCGAAGTTGGACTGGATGCTGGGCGCGCGAAGGAAATTCTATCGTCCGATGAATACGCTGAGGAAGTGCGTGAGCGCGAGCGTTTTTACCTCGACCAAGGTATCCATTCGGTTCCGGCAGTTATTATTAATGACCAGTATCTGATTCAGGGCGGGCAGCCTCCGGAGGTGTTTGAGCAGGCGTTGCGACGGATTGTTGCGGAGGAGCCGTAGAAACGTCGGCCGCTGATGTTGGGGTCGGCCTCCCAGCCCACGATGGGCGCAGGTTGGGATGCAAATCCCAACCTGCGGTCTGAGAGATTTAACGTTCTTCCCTGCATTTCTGCCCCTCATTAGCCTTTACCAACTCCCCCACATCCTGCCGCGGCATCTCCTCGCGCTCCAGCTGCGCGGCATCAAGCTGATGCGAGAAAGACTCCACCGAATCGAGCCGCTCCTCGCGATCCTCACTCAGCGTCGGACCGCTTTGCATATACAAAGCAAGCAGTTCACCAAGATGCATCAATACCGAAAGATGGGTGCGCTCATAGCCATGTGACGCATCCGTGCCGAAGCACAGCAAAGCGGTACGCACATCGCGCCCCGCACTGACGGCGGCGCCCGCATCAGAGTGATAAAAGCGAAAAACGTCGCGGTTGCTAGGGATCCCATGATCGTTGCATAGCGCGAGCAGTCGACGCGTCAGGTGATAGTCGTGCGGCCCGGCAGAATCCATTAGCGGAATCGTCACCCCGCGCTCGCTCGAACCTTGTCCCGGCGCCACCGGTCCTATGTCAACGCCGATCACTTCGCTGACGTGGCTTTCGATGACCGCGCGCGCACCCGATCCGACCTCTTCGGTCAGCGTGAACACAATATGGCAGTCCATCGGCACCGGTACTCTGGATTCGGCTACCGCCTTGAGCGCCGCGAGCAGGGCGGCCACTCCCGCCTTGTCGTCGAGGTGGCGGGAGACGATGAAACCGTTTTCCAGCACTTCGGCGCCCGCATCGAACGCAACGAAATCGCCCACCTGGATATTGAGGGCTGCCGCGTCCTCGGTGCACAGGATGTGTTCGTCGATGCGCAGTTCAAGCTGGTCCCAGGTGACCGGCTGTGCATCGACTCCCTCGTTATAGACATGACCCGACGCCATCAACGGCAATACTGAGCCGCGGTAGCGTCCGTTCTCGGTGAACAGCGTGACGCGCCCGCCCTCAGCCCAACGGCTGGACCAGGTGCCGATCGGCATCAGCGCCAGCCGCCCGTTCGGCTTGATCTCGCGCACCATCGCACCCAGGGTATCGAGGTGGGCGACGATTGCGCAGGCTGGCATCGAACGCCGCCGCTCCGGGATGTTGCGGCGGAGGATGGCGCGAATGGTGCCGCGCCGTGTCAGCTCGTACGACACGCCCATCTCGTCGAGCCTGCGGCCGGTGTAATGCACGATTTCATCTGTCAGGCCGGCCGGGCTCGGAATGGCGAGCAACTCGAGCAACGTGGTCTTGAGGTACTCGGCGTTTATCGAAAGCTTTTTCAATCAGTTTGTCTCCCGTGTAATCGGAAAGAGCAGATCGATGAAGCGTTGCGCAGTCGGCTGTGGCTGATGGTTGGCCAGGCCTGGACGCTCATTGGCTTCAATGATCACGTATTGGTCGGAGTCGGGCGCCGGCACGAGGAAGTCGAGCCCGACCACTGGAATGCGCAGAGCGCGCGCAGCGGTTTCCGCCGCATCGCGCAGCACTGGATGCAGTTCCGCGGTGACGTCATGGATCGTGCCGCCGGTGTGCAGGTTGGCGGTCTTGCGGACTTTTACCGCCTGCCCGTTCTCCAGCACGGAGTCATAGTTCAACCCTTGGCCGGCGAGACAGCGTTCGGTCTCGCTGTCGACCGGGATTTTGCTTTCGCCACCGGTGGCAGCCGCCCGACGCGCACTCTGGCGTTCGATCAATTGCATGACGGTGGATGTGCCATCACCGACGATCTCGGCCGGCTTGCGCATTGCCGCCGCCACTACCTTGTATCCGATCACCACGATCCGCAGGTCTTCGCCCTGGCAGAATTCTTCCAGAATGACATGACCGCCTTCCGCCGCGGCACGGTCAATGGCTTGCGCCAGATGCTCTTCAGTGCGCACATCGACACTGATGCCTTTGCCCTGTTCACCCATGGCGGGCTTCACTACCACTGAGCCGCAATCGCGCAAAAACCCGGCGTTCGCTTCCGGATCCCCGACGGTCACCTGGCGTGGAACCGGCAAGCCTATCGATGCCAGGCGGCGCGATGTCAGCACCTTGTCCTGGCACCAGGTCATCGCCACACCGCCGGTCAGCTCGGTCAGCGATTCGCGGCACAGTACTTCATGCCCCGCATAGCGTAACTTGAAAATACCGGCCTTCGCATCGATCACTTCGACGCTGATGTCGCGGCGCCGCGCCTCGTCGACGATCAGGCGCGCATACGGATTCAATCCGGCGAAGTCGGTGGTTTCCGAGAAAAGTTTCTCGTTAATGGCATTTTTATTCTTCACCACAAAACCGGTGACCTGTTCGAATCCCAGCTTTTGATAGAGCCCGATAGCAGGCTGATTGCCATGCAGGACCGACAGCTCCAGGTAGCTGCGCCCCCGCTCCGCGTAGTAGGCCATCAGGTGGCACACCAGCGACTGCCCGACGCCAAACAACCGGGTCTGCGGATCGACCGCCAGGCACCAGAGGCTTGTGCCGCCCTGGGTATCGCCAAATGCTTCCACATGATCGACGCCCATCGCCGAGCCGATGATGTCGCCGGTACGCTCGTCTTCCGCCACCATGAAAACGACGGCGTCGGAGAAGCGTTGCGCCCATGCGGTTTTCTGGTCCACCGGCAGCATGCCGCGCATGCTGTACAAACGGTTGATTGCCGCGATGTCGGACCGCGTAGTCAACGGACGGATGACGACGCCCGGCGCCGGTTCGTCGACCGGAAGCGTGTCGTCGAACATGCGCCGGAAGATCAGTGACGGATCGAGGAACAGCTGTGAAGGAGCTTCGCCCAGCACCAGCTGCGGCGATTCAACATGCAAAGCGATGTCGCGCTTGCCTGCTTGCTCGTGCTGCAGAGCTTGCGCCAGCGCCTTCGGCGATTCGAAAGACGGGCCGAACAACAGGCGTCCCCAGCCGCAGTCGATGATGGCGTTAGGGCGGGCAGGCGCCGATGCGTTATCGGCTGATGCCATTGCGTCTTCCACTAATTGGAATAGGGGGAGGGGATTCGAGCCCCGGCTTCCGTTCCCAGACGGTTCAGTTGGAATAGCACTCATGGAGTCTCCTGTCTTAAATTGATCGCATTGTTTAAAGGTATTGAATGTCGTAGCAACGTACGCATTCAGAGACCGTGCTTTTGCAGCCACGCTTCAAGCAGGGCGATCTGCCATACTTTTGAGCCACGCAACGGCGTGATGTGCGAATCGGGCGAGCGCAGCATGTCCTTCACCACGTCGCGTCGGAATAGTCCGCGCGTGCGTGCCGCCTGCGTGTCCAGCGTGTCCCGCACATAGTCGAGAAATTCGCCGCGCAGGTACTTCAGCGCCGGCACCGGGAAATAGCCCTTGGGCCGATCGATCACCTCGGCAGGAATCACCGAACGGGCCGCTTCCTTCAGCACATACTTGCCGCCTTGTGCGACCTTGTGTCGCGCTGGGATGCGGGCCGCCAGCTCCACCAGATGGTGGTCGAGGAAGGGCACGCGGGCCTCAAGGCCGAACGCCATCGTCATGTTGTCGACGCGCTTTACGGGGTCATCGACCAGCATCACGGTAGTATCCAGGCGCAGCGCGCGGTCGATGACGCTATCGGCTCCCGGCCGGGCGAAATGGGTGTTCACAAAATGGCTGCTCGCATCCTCAGGCCGCAGGCCTGGATCAAGCAATGCGCATAACTCCTGATGGTTGCGGTCGAAAAATACCCGGCGGTATGCATCCACGCCGGCGGCCTGATCCCTCACGTCGGTGAGCGGCGGATACCAGTGATACCCACCAAATACTTCGTCGGCGCCTTGTCCGCTCTGTACCACCCGGCTGTGGCGCGATACTGCCTGCGACAGGAGATAGAAAGCGACACAGTCGTGGCTCACCATCGGTTCCGCCATCGCGCCGATGGCATCGGGCAACGCGCGCAGCAAATCATTCGCCGGGATGTGCAGCTTTTCGTGCACCGTGCCGTAGTGGCGCGACACCAGATCGGAGTAGTAATACTCGTCGCCTGCTTCGTGATCGACGGCGTCGAAGCCGATCGAATAGGTGCGCAAGTCCGTGGCGCCGCCTTCGGCCAGCAATCCGGTGATCAGGCTGGAATCGAGCCCGCCTGAAAGCAGCACGCCTACCGGTACGTCGGCGACCATCCGCCGTTTTACCGAAAGGCGCAATGTATCGAGCACCTCGTGTTTCCAGTCTTCGAAGCTGCGCTTTTCATCGTCCTCGCTGCGGGTGAAATCGAGGCGCCACCATTCCTTGATCTTGGAATCGCCGTTGGGGTGCACTGTCATGTACGTACCCGGCGCGAGTTTCCGTACACCGCGCAAAATAGTGTGCGGTGCGGGCACGACCGCATGGAACGTCATGTAGTAATGCAGCGCTTCCGGGTCGAGCGAGGTATCGATATCGCCGCCTTCAAGCAGCGCAGGCAGTGTCGATGCGAATTGCAGGCGCTCATTGTTGACGGTGTAGTAGAGCGGTTTGATGCCGAGCCGGTCGCGCGCGAGGTAGGTCATGCCGCTGTCGCGTTCCCAGAGCGCAAACGCGAACATGCCGTAGAAGCGATCGAGCGCTTTCGGGCCCCACGCATGCCACGCCTTGATGAGGACTTCGGTGTCGCCCGTGGAAACGAATTGATACCCGGCTGCGCGCAGTTCCTCACGCAACTCGTGATGGTTGTAGATGGCGCCATTGAACACCACGCCCATGCCGAGCGCGTTGTCGACAAAGGGTTGGTGAGCGCGATTGCTCAGGTCCATGATACTGAGCCGGCGATGTCCGAAGCATCGCCCGCCCAGGCTGAATATGCCTTCGCCGTCGGGACCGCGGCGCGATTGCGTTTTGGTCATGTCCGCGACCGCGCGAACGTCGGCGAATTGCTTGTCGAAACGTAGTTGTCCAGCTATGCCGCACATAACAGAGTCTTACTCCTGAAAGGGGAATGGAAAGTCCGGCGCGAGGTGCTATGTCGCGATGGGGACGCACCTCTTCCCGGCGCGCAGCAAACACATGGAAAAATGCCGCACTGGGCAATTCGTTATGTGGTTCGCAATATATTTGAGTAGTAGAGGGCCAAATGGCGGGTTTGTTCCCGAGAATTTATTCCGCGGGAATTGATATGGATACAGATTTGGCGTTTCAGTGACAGCAGGCAATGCACAATGCATGGTTGGCTTGCGTCCCTGTGGACGCGCGCTCTTGATGGTAGGATTGCGGCCGATTGTATCTAGATGGAGTGATGTAATGAGTTCTGCAGCGGATAGCCCGGTCGTCGTCGTAGGCGCCGGTATCGTCGGGTTGTGCGTGGCCTATGAATTGCGCAAGGAGGGCTACCCGGTCGAGCTCATCGACCCCGCCGAGCCGGGTTCACAGTGCTCGGCCGGAAATGCCGGAGCGATTTCCGCCGGATCGGTCGCGCCGCTTGCGATGCCGGGCGTCCTGAAGGGCGCCATCGGGATGTTGCTCGACTCCGACGGACCGTTGCATGTGCCGTTTCACTATTGGTTGCGCGCCGCTCCGTGGCTGCGACGCTTCGTGGCGTCTGCCAATCCTGCCCGAGTGGAAGAGATCGCCACCGCATTGGAGTCGCTGTTTGCCGGCGCCCTCGAAAATCACCAAGCGCTGGCGCGGGAAATCGGTTGCCCGGAGCGCGTGACCAAAACCGGTCAGTTGCATCTGTACCGGGATGAAGTAGCCCTGGCGAAGGACACCGGAAGCTGGCGCTTGCGCAAGGCGCACGGCGTGCAAATTGAAGTGCTCGACGCGGCCGAAATCCGACAGCTCGAGCCGGCCATCGCAAACAGCTATACCGTCGGTGTTTTCATGCCCGAGCAGGGGGCGGTTACCGAACCGTTCCTGTATGCCAGCACGATCGCGGATGTGTTTCGGCTGCGCGGGGGAAAAATTACCCAAGACCGGGTGGTCGGACTCACGCAAACAGAAAGCGGGTGGGAAGTGCAGGGCGACAACGGCCGCTACCGCGCCCAGAACGTTGTCGTTGCCGCCGGGGCGTGGTCCGCGGATTTACTTCGAACACTCGATCTGTACGTCCCGCTCGAAAGCCAGCGCGGGTATCACATGCATGTCGCCGATCCTGGCGTTGCGATCTCCCGGCCGGTGGTGCTGGCCGACCGCAAGGTATTCATGGCGCCGATGGAAACCGGATTGCGGATTTCAGGAACGGTGGAGTTTGGCGGCCTCACGATGCCGCCTACCGAGCGTCGCGCGACCTTGCTGGGCGAGTACGCGAAACAAGGTTTGTCAGGGCTGCAGCTCGGCGCTGAGCCGACGCTCTGGATGGGACATCGTCCCTGCCTGCCTGATTCGCTGCCTGTGCTGGGACCCGTTCCGCGGCATGCCGGCCTGTGGTGCGCGTTCGGTCATGGCCATCTTGGCGTCACCGGATCGATCAATACGGCACGCATGATCGTTGGCGGATTCCGGGGTGAGCTGGGCGTGCAGGACTTCAAGCCTTTCCTGATTTCGCGCTTCGGGAAGCCGGCGAAAAACTAATTGTTTTTGCAGTCAGGGCGTTGCGGATGCCATTGCCGCGCTACCTCCAACAGTTTTTCCACTTCTTCGTCGCTGGTCTGCGAGAAGTCTTCGTACCAGAGTCCCACTGCATAGAAAGCGTCGGGCGTGCAATAGCAGATCACCTCGTCCGCCTCCCGCTGCATGTCATGGCACACCTCCGGTGCACCGACCGGAACAGCGACGATAACGCTTGCCGGATCCTGTTTGCGCACCGCCTTCACGGCGACCGTCATGGTGGCGCCGGTCGCCAGCCCGTCATCCACCAGGATAACGGTACACCCACGTAATTGCAGCGACGGCCGCCCCGCGCGGTAACGTTGTTCGCGCCGCTCCAGTTCGAGCATTTCACGCCGTGCCGTCGCCTCGATGGCCTCGATGGGAATGCGGAACCTTTGCACCACCTCCTGGTTGAGCATGTATTCGCCGTCGCTTGCGATAGCGCCCATCGCATATTCTTCGTGTCCCGGTATCCCGAGTTTCCGCACGACGAACACATCGAGCGCAACCAGCAATGCTTTGGCAACCGCGAACCCCACAGGTACACCGCCGCGGGGAAGCGCAAGCACGATGACGTCGGGCCGACGCGCAAAAGCGCCCAGCCTGGTCGCCAGCAGTTCGCCGGCATGCAGCCGATTCTTGAAACGCTTTGCAGACATAGGCAGCCCAGTCCGGGCGATATACCTCTTCGACAGACTCCGGGTAGTGCGGTTCGCAACTTTCGCGGAATCAACAGCCGGCTTTAAAAGCGGGACGAACCACACTCCTTTCTCCGCCTCTAAACAATTTAACGATATGCGTCGCATTCGTACTGTGGCGCCGATTGAATTTACCGAACATGTAGAGGAACAGCCATGACTGACCCATCCACTCTTGAAACGCTACGCGTGGAAGCGAAAATTATCCGATCCGAAGACGACTACTCCCATGTCCTGGAGCAGATCGGCGACGCCTCCGTTGTGCTGCTCGGAGAAGCGACCCACGGCACACAGGAGTTCTACAACATGCGCGCCGAGATCTGCAAACGCCTGATTACCGAAAAGGGTTTCGACGCCATAGCGGTGGAGGCCGACTGGCCTGATGCGCTACGCGTAAGCCGGTTTGTCCAGCATGCCAGCAACGACCACACCGCCGACGAAGCCCTCGGCGGTTTTCAACGATTCCCGCAATGGATGTGGCGCAATTCCGAAGTCGTCGAGCTGATCTATTGGTTGCGTTTGCACAATGGAGGGGTCGCGCAAGCCGAGCAGAGGGTCGGCTTCTTCGGCATCGACTTGTACAGCCTGCGCAAATCGATGGATTCAGTGGTGCGCTACCTCGAGAAGGCGGACCCGGAAGCGGCGAAGCGCGCACGCGAGCGCTACAGTTGTTTCGATCATCTGGCCGAAGATCCTCAGCACTATGGGTACGCCGCCACTTTCGGCATGAAGAAAGACTGCGAGGAAGAAGTAGTGCGGCAACTCGTAGAGTTGACGGAAGAGGCGGGCCGGCAGGTATCCGCGCAAGGAGGAACGGTGCCGGATGAATTGTTTTATGCGCAGCAGAATGCGCGCGTTGTTAAGAACGCGGAGACCTATTACCGCGCAATGTTCCAGAGCCGCGATGAATCCTGGAACATACGCGATACCCACATGATGGAGACACTCGCCACGCTGCGCGCGCACATAGGCAGCCGCAAAGGCAGGCCCGCGAAGATTGCGGTCTGGGCCCACAACTCACATCTGGGCGATGCGCGCGCCACCGAGATGGGCGAGCATGGGCAACTCAATCTTGGGCAACTGGTGCGCGAGCGTTACAAGCCGGAAGAGACCTTCCTGCTGGGCTTCAGTACCCACACCGGCACGGTGACCGCGGCGTCTGACTGGGACGCTCCGGCTGAATTGAAAAAGGTTGTTCCATCGCTCCCTGAAAGCTTTGAACGCGTGTTCCACAATACCGGGATAGATCGCTTCCTGTTGCCGATCCGCGGAAATGAGCGGGTCGCGGCGGTGTTGAGCGAACGCCGCCTCGAACGCGCGATTGGCGTGATCTACCGGCCGGATACGGAGCGTGTCAGCCATTATTTCAATGCCGATATTGCACGCCAGTTTGATGCCGTGATCTTTGTCAACCGGACCCATGCGCTCAGGCCGTTCGAGTATTCGGTGCATTGGGTGCCCGAGGAAGAAGTGCCGGAGACGTACCCCTTTGGTGTTTGAGCGGCAGCAAGCTTGATGTCTGGCGACGTTGGAGGGTGATATCCCGCAACGCCGCGTGCTATGGTTTTCCGGTAGACTGCGCGGAGGAAGTCGCACAACACAAGTCCATACTACGAAGAAATGAAAATGCCAGTTATCACGACAGAAACCGTCGGTCTTCTCGCCCCGCATATCATCGACCTCGTCAGGGGCGTTTTCCGGGCGCGCAAGGACAAGGACCTGAAGGGGGCGTCCGGGGATCAAGCATTGGACATCCTGAACAAGGACGTGCTGGAACTGCAGGAGGTGGCCGGCAAACATGCCGAGGCCATCGGGGAAATCGCCCAGCGCGGGGAGGCCAGGTTCAACCAGCTTGAGAAGCAGTTGAAACAGCAAAGGCTGCTTTCGATAGCTGCGGTCGTCATTGCGATAATCGCGGCAGGGATCGCATGGCTGAAATAAATGCGCGCCCCAAACAACGCCTGCAGGCTGCCCCACTCAAACGTTTTTTCGAAACTACAAACGTCGCGCCGCCAGCGGAATCATTTCGATCCATCGCGACAGGAACACGATAGGTCAGGCTTGCCGCGGTTGTCGGTCATGTCGTCGATCGGGTTGCGCGTCAGCAGAGATTCAATCCGGCCGATGTCCGCGAGGATCAGGGCGCCATAGTCGAAGTTGCACCGCAGCGGTTCGTCCGTTATAGCAATTCGATGTCGAACCCGCCTTCGCGTGCATGCACGCGGTATAGCGAGTCAAATCCCTCATCAACTGTCGGACGCTCGAGGCGCTTGAGCGTCCCGAATAAGCCGGCGGGCGGAATCTTCTGTTTTTTTCTTCGCCCCTCGTTGCGCTCCATGGAAGCCTTCGGATCCGGTTCAAAGAAGTACCCGATGACCCGAAATTTCGCTTTTTTCGCTACTTCGATGTAGCGTGCGCGTTCCCCGACGGTCGGGTTGGTATTGTCGACAACGAAGCGTTGCTGCGTAGCCAGGCACGCTTGCATGAAGATGCTTTCGCGGTTGCGGGTCCGCAGCAAGTCCATGCTGATCCGCACATGCGTATCGAAAAAGCGCTCCTTGTAAAAGGTGCTCTTGCCGGAAGCCTGTATACCGATGAAGAGGACCATTTCCATATGTCAGGGATCATGGATCAGGAAAAACCAGGCGGCAATCGGCTTGCCGATGAATTTCTTTCATGGCAACCGGTCATATGGTCGGGTTCATTTTAAAGGACGGTCGGGTATGGCGGACATGGTCGTTGCACGGGAAGAGGGACTGTACTGTGTTCCGGGCCGGTTCTACATCGATCCGTGGCGGCCGGTCGAGCGTGCTGTCATCACGCACGCGCATTCGGATCATGCGCGCGTCGGGCACGGGCACTATCTTGCTGCGGCGGAGAGTGAAGGTATCCTGAGGTCCCGCCTCGGTGAGCTATCGCTCGATGCGTTGCCCTACGGCGAGCGCGTCACGCACAACGGCGTCAACATCTCGCTCCATCCCGCTGGCCATTTGCTCGGCTCGGCACAAGTGCGGATGGAGTACCGGGGCGAAGTATGGGTGGCGTCCGGCGATTACAAGCTTGAGCCTGATGCTACCTGCGCTCCGTTCGAGCCGCTGCGATGCGATACCTTCATCACTGAATCCACGTTCGGTTTGCCGATCTATCGCTGGCAGCCGCAGCGGGAGATTTTCAGCGATATCAATGACTGGTGGCGGCGCAATGCCGAAGAGGGGCGCGCCAGTGTTTTATTCGGTTATACGCTCGGCAAGACGCAGCGCATTCTCGCCGGAATCGATGCCTGCATCGGACCGATTATCTGCCATGGCGCGGTCGAAGCGATGAACCGTGTCTATCGGGAAGCCGGCGTTGGACTGCCGGAAACACGCACAGTCCACGATGTCACCGACAAAACTGAACTCGGCCGCTCGCTCGTGCTGGCGCCGCCCTCGGCAGCCGGCTCATCGTGGATGAAACGCTTCGGCGATTACAGTGATGCGTTTGCGAGCGGATGGATGCTATTGCGCGGCGCACGGCGGCGTCGGGCAGTTGACCGTGGCTTCGTACTCTCGGATCACGCCGATTGGCCCGGCCTGATGCAGGCGATCAAAGCGACCGAAGCACCGCGGGTGATCGTGACGCACGGACAGATACCGGCGATGGTGCGCTGGCTGCAGCAGAACGGACTGGATGCCGGCGCATTTCAAACTGAGTACGGGTCCG
>JAQGMD010000184.1 GCA_028292565.1 Burkholderia sp.
AGTGAAAGTTTATTTTTTGGGGACATTTCTCAAACCCAGACCCCTGTTGGGGTGGGCTGCTTCATACGCCTCGACTATGCGGGCCACCATCGGGTGGCGCACCACGTCTGCACTCGTAAAGTGGGTAAACGCGATACCGCGTACCTTTTCAAGGATCTCGACCGCATCCACCAGGCCACTTTTCTGGGTACGCTGCAAATCGATTTGAGTTACGTCACCGGTAACCACCGCCTTGCTGCCAAAACCGATACGCGTGAGGAACATCTTCATCTGTTCCGGCGTGGTGTTTTGCGCCTCATCGAGAATGATGAACGCATGGTTCAGGGTGCGGCCACGCATGTAGGCCAGCGGCGCGATTTCGATAGCTTGCTTCTCGAACATCTTTTGCGTGCGTTCGAAGCCCATCAAGTCGTACAGTGCGTCGTACAAGGGGCGCAGGTAGGGGTCGACTTTCTGCGCCAGGTCGCCGGGCAGGAAACCAAGACGTTCGCCGGCCTCGACTGCCGGACGGGTGAGCACGATGCGCTGTACGGCGTCGCGTTCGAGCGCGTCCACCGCGCAGGCCACAGCCAGATAGGTCTTGCCTGTGCCGGCGGGGCCGACACCGAATGTGACGTCGTGTTCCAGGATCGCCTTGAGGTATTGGCTCTGATGCGGAGTCCTGCCACGCAGATCGGTGCGGCGCGTTTTCAGCACCGGCTCCGGAGTTTCCACCTCATCGGTTTTTTTGGCTTTGACCGATGCGGTCTTCTGGCTCCCCGCCCGTTGCTCGACCAGCGCAAGCTGGATGTCTTCCACCGAGATCGGGTTGTCGGCTATCGCATAAAACTTTTCGAGGAGCTCGACGGCGCGTGGCGCGTTACTTCCTGTGGCGACGAATTTTTCGCCACGGCGAAATATGGTTACGTCGAGCGCAGCGGAAATTTGACGGAGATTTTCATCCACGGGCCCGCACAGGTGGGCAAGCCGCTTGTTGTCGAGCGGTTCCGGGACGAAATGTTTTGGTTGGGTAGCAGTTTCAGTTTTCAAAGTGGTGTCGGCTCGCGATGGCATTTTGTTATGAGAGTCACTGTTTGATAACAAGTTCGCCGCGCAACGAGTAAGGAAACGCCTGCGTGATATCGACGTCGATCAGTTCCCCGGTCAGGCGCTCCGGATTCGGTCCGCCGGCGAAATTGACGACGCGATTGTTTTCAGTACGGCCTTGCAGGTCACCGCCGCCCTTTTTCGAAGGGCCTTCCACCAGGATGCGCTGTACCGTCCCGACCATCGCCTGACTGATCTTGCGCGCGTTGGCTTCCACCGTCGCCTGCAAATGCTGCAGCCGCTTGAGCTTCACCTCATAAGGCGTATCGTCGGCGAGGTTGGCCGCAGGCGTGCCGGGGCGGGGGCTGAAGACAAAGCTGAAGCTGGTGTCGTAACCGATATCGTTGATCAGTTTCATCAAAGCATCAAAGTCGGCATCGGTCTCGCCCGGAAAGCCGACGATGAAATCGCTGGAAACCGCAATATTGGGACGCACTTCGCGCAAGCGGCGTATCACCGATTTGTACTCGAGCGCGGTGTAACCGCGCTTCATTGCCGCCAGTATCCGGTCCGAACCGTGTTGAGCCGGAAGGTACAGATGATCAACCAGCTTCGGCACCTTGGCATAAGTGTCTATCAAACGCTGTGTGAATTCCTTCGGGTGGCTGGTGACGAAGCGTATGCGCTCGATACCCGGTATTTCGGCCACATATTCGATCAGCAGCGCGAAATCGGCGATTTCACCGTCTGCCATCTCACCGCGGAACGCATTCACGTTCTGCCCGAGCAGCGTGATTTCCTTCACTCCTTGCGCGGCCAGGCCGGCGACTTCCGCCAGCACGTCATCGAACCGGCGCGACACTTCTTCGCCGCGAGTGTAGGGGACAACGCAGTAGCTGCAATATTTGCTGCAACCTTCCATGATCGACACGAAAGCCGACGCGCCATCCACTTTCGCGGGCGGCAGGTGATCAAATTTTTCGATTTCAGGAAAGCTGATGTCGACTTGCGACTTGCCGGTCGAACGGCGCTGGCTGATCAGTTCGGGCAGGCGATGCAAGGTTTGCGGGCCGAATACCACATCAACATACGGCGCGCGTTTTATGATCGCCGCGCCTTCCTGGGAGGCGACGCAGCCGCCGACACCGATGACCAGGTCGGGCTTCGCGATTTTCAGTTCGCGCAAACGGCCGAGGTCGGAGAACACTTTTTCCTGGGCCTTTTCGCGCACCGAGCAGGTGTTGAGCAAAATGACGTCGGCGTCTTCCGGCGTATCGGTTTTGATCATGCCTTCGGACGCATTCAGCACATCTGCCATTTTGTCCGAGTCGTACTCGTTCATCTGGCAACCGAAAGTCTTGATAAATACTTTTTTCGACATGGGAGCTTTACTTCTGTTTAGGGGGCGCCCGGTTCGCTTCGTCTCTGCTCAGGATCCAGACACGGTCGATTTCACCTTGCTCGTTTTCAGTGTAGTTGACGGCGGACTCATTGACGCGCAAAGAATCAGGCACCTGGATCAGGTTGTCCTGGTTCCAGATGCGCGCGGCCATCGAAAGGTTGCGCGTTTTACCATCAATCACGACCGCAGGGTACGCCGCGGGCGACATCGTGCCGCGCTTGGCGCCGGGCGGAAAACTGCGGTCGAACGCGTATGCCGGGAGCGCTGAAACAACGGATAAGAAAGCGATAAGAAAACCTCGACCCCACATGGTTCAAACTCCGTTTCGTCGTAAAAGAGGAGCAGTCGCGCAATGCGCGTAAAGGGAAGGGAGACGCCAACGCATCGAAATCGCCTGGCGTTCCAGCCTCGCCGGAGCCTTCTGCCGCCCCCGGGTGCCTTGTGATCAACCGGCCTTTAGCGGGCCTGAAAATCGGCGCATTATACCATTGGCAGTCTGGCAGGAATCCTTGCGGTGTGGCTGACTGGAACGATTGAGTCGTCTCAGACGGCAGCGCTGCTTGCGCTCAGCGGGGTATCGCCATAGGTTATTCTTGGTCTGCTGATGGAGGTCTACATGGTCGCTGACGCGGATTTGCAGGTATGGCTGGACACACAGCCTGGCGCACACCAGACGGTGATGATTCCTTACGTTAAGAGCGTAAGGGACATGCGGATTAATTACCGCATCGAGCTGGTCCAGCGGAGCGGGGGATCGACTTCCCGTATCAACCAGCAAGGTAAGGTGTTTGCGATAGCGGCCCAGCCGACGCCGATCGGGAGTTATGCCGTGGGGTGGCAACAGGGAGGTGAATGCCGGATCGAACTGGTATTACGCAATGACGCCGACACCGGCGAGCTGGGGAGCTATCGATTCGACTGCCCGCGCTGATTAAATGGAAGAGAGCGTACGCGGTAGCCAATCGCGAGACAGGTCGAGGTTATAGGACTCGAGCGTGCGCTTGAAGTTGCGCTGACTCTCGTTTTGAACTTGTAAGTAATCCTTACAAATTGCTTCTTCGGTAAGCCGCCGACCAGGGATTGGTATGTGTTGTTACGCAGGCTTTGCTCCGGATCAGGCGGCATGCCGTAACCCTGATCGATCGCGCGCGGTTCCATCCGTGCGCGCCCAGTTGCTGCGAAAAGAGCTGTTCGACTTCGGTGTATTCGCTCATGGCTTGGTCGCTGTCGATAGGTGGCTTCTTAGCCACTGCTTGCCTTGTCCGGTCAATCGGTAACGCTGCTTGGGCTGCGCGGCGTTTGCGGCAGCGTCATTTCGACCATCAAGGCGTTGAGCGCAGGAGTCAAATAGGCGTTGCGGAAATGGTCTTCATGCCCGAGTGCAAGAGCGTCCTGGATCTGCTTGCGCGACATCTCCCCCAGCAGTACCCGCATGAGGCGCTCAACTTCCCCGATGACTTCCGTGGCCGACTGTTGCACCAGCGGGTGCACCGGCAGCCGAACGACAAACGACGCCCGCTCGTCATCCGTTTCAAACAGCGGCGCAGGCGAGTCATTGGCCGCCATGCGTCTCATTGAAAAACAACAGGCCCACATTCTTCGGCCACGGCGATTCGCTCGGGCCGCGGCAGCGGCCGCATTTGTGGTGAACAGTGACATTCAGCATTACTTGCTTTACTATTTATCAATATTTACATTTTGACAATCTTGCGGCGCAAGTAGCGTTAATCCGCTCGGTGTCGCATCCAGCGATAAACCGCCGATCGCAGGCCAACGCCGCCCATACGCTCAGGACGCTCACCATGACCGACGTTTTCAGTGCCGCCAACATTTTGCGCGCCGAACTGGCGCAATACTCGCAAGACACGCGGCTGTTGCGGCTGACGACCTCGCTCGGGGCGGACAAGCTGCTGGTCGAACGCATCGATGGCCGCGAAGGCGTGAGCGAAGGGTACCGCTTCGACATCACTGCGCTCTCGACCGATGCGCATATCGATCTCAATTCGCTGCTCGGCCAGCCCGCGCTGCTGCGGCTTCTGACGCAACACAGCCGGACCGAACTGCGCCCCATCCACGGCCATGTCACCGCAGTCGAACTGGTCGGCTCCGACGGCGGTTTCGCGCGTTACCGAATCACGCTCGAGCCGTGGCTTGCTTTCCTGCGCTACCGGCGCGACTGCTATGTCTGGCAGGACAAGACGGTGCTCGACATCGTTGCCGAAATCTTCAGCGACTATCAGGACAAAGGCAAGCTGGTGCCGGCATGGCGGCTCGCGCTGGCCGAAGCTGGCCAGTACAAGCCGCGCGACGTCTGCACGCAATTCGAGGAAAGCGACCTCGCCTTCATCGAGCGCCTGCTGACAGAAGAAGGCCTGTTCTACTGGTTCGAACACAACGGCGACCCTGACAGCCCCGGCTTCGGCTCTCACACCTTGGTGATCGGTGATCACAATGGGGCCTTCAAGCCCAATGCCCAGCCTGCCATCCGCTATCACCGCGCCGCCGCGGTCGAACAAAGCGACAGCATCACCGCCTGGCATGCGCAGCGCCGGCTCGTCACCAACGCCATCGTCCTTGGCAGCTGGAACGAAACCCAGGTGAACGTCCACAACGCCACCGTCGATACCGCTCATGACAATGGCGAAGTCCCCGTCTTGGCTTCCATCGATCACCCCGGGCAACGCCGCTTCGCAAGTCAAGCCGACATCGAGCATACCGCCCGCCGCCAGCTAGAAGTTCTGGAAGCGCGCAATAAAACCTACACCGGGGAAAGCACTGTCCGAACCCTCGCGCCCGGCACCACCTTTGTTCTGACCGGCCATGCGATCCACGATGCCGATCGCAGCAAGAACGGCGACCAAGCGGCCACCTTCGCCGTCGTCAGCGTCGCGCATCGCGGCCGCAACAATCTATCGTCGGAGGCGCGCACCCTGATCGACGGCATGTTCGCCAACACGACGCCTTCCGAAACCAAGGAACAGGAAGCGCCGCTTTACGCCAATCGCTTCACAGCGCTGCGCGCCGATATCCCATGGCGGCCGCTGGCAAAAGATCGCCGCGGCGCCCTGCTTCATCCGAAGCCGACGGTTACCGGCATCCACACTGCCACCGTCGTCGGCCGCGCCGGCGAAGACCTGACCACCGAACGCGACCACCGCATCAAAGTGCAAATGCACTGGCAGCGCGGCAGCCAGAGCCAGAGCCGGCGCGCCCATCCGCAGGGCAGCGACAACGCGCCCGGCAACGACCGCGCCTACATCTGGGTGCGCGTGGCCGAAGCCGCCGCCGGCACCAACTTCGGCAGCGGCTTCATCCCCCGCATCGGCCAGGAAGTCATCCTCGACTACATCGAAGGCGACGTCGACCGCCCGATCGTGATCGGCAGCCTGTACAACGGCAAGGGGATGGAAGACGCGCAAGGCAATCAGACGGCCCAAGGCGCCGGTC
>JAQGMD010000194.1 GCA_028292565.1 Burkholderia sp.
TCGGCTTCTTTAGGCTCGTAGCTCAGCTGGTTAGAGCACTACCTTGACATGGTAGGGGTCGTTGGTTCGAGTCCAATCGAGCCTACCAACGAACAGTAGTACATATGTAAGAGCGAGAAAGGCATCCCGGTTATGACACCGCGAACGACAACCGCAAAGGTATCGGGGCGACGCTAGTCGGGATCTTTTTCGTCATTGCATTGGAAAAGCGCGGCTGGCCCGCGTTTTTTTTCGTCCGCATTTTCTATCCTTCCAATAATCTAGCGTCAGCGTAATCTCACTGACATGGAGCGCAAAATGGTATCAGTCCGACTTCCAGATGGTTCACAACGCCAGTTCGATGCACCGGTAACGGTCGCGCAAGTTGCATCCAGCATCGGCGCCGGCCTCGCAAAGGCCGCGCTTGCCGGCAAAGTCGACGGCAAGCTGGTCGATACGTCTTACCTGATTGATCGCGATGCGGATCTGGCCATCGTCACCGACAAGGACGCCGAAGGACTGGACGTGATTCGCCATTCGACCGCCCACTTGCTGGCCTATGCGGTGAAAGAATTATTCCCGGATGCGCAAGTGACCATCGGGCCGGTCATCGAAAACGGCTTCTACTACGACTTTTCGTACAAGCGGCCATTCACCCCGGAAGACCTGCAGGCGATCGAAAAGAAAATGGCCGAACTGGCCAAGAAGGACGAGCTGGTTACCCGCAAGGTATTGCCACGCGACGAAGCGGTGGCGTACTTCAAGTCCATCGGCGAGGCATACAAGGCCGAGATCATCGAGTCGATTCCGGCGGACCAGGATGTCTCGCTGTACTCGGAGGGCAAGTTCACCGATCTGTGCCGCGGACCGCACGTGCCGTCGACCGGCAAGCTCAAGGTGTTCAAGCTGATGAAGCTGGCGGGTGCGTACTGGCGCGGCGATTCAAAGAACGAAATGTTGCAGCGTGTGTACGGCACTGCCTGGGCGAAGAAGGAAGACCAGGAAGGGTATCTGCATATGCTGGAGGAAGCGGAAAAGCGCGATCACCGCAAGCTGGGCCGCGCACTGGACCTGTTCCATTTCCAGGATGAAGCTCCGGGCCTGATTTTCTGGCATCCGAAGGGCTGGACCATCTGGCAGCAGATTGAGCAGTACATGCGCCGCGTTTATCAGGAAAACGGCTATGAGGAAGTAAAGGCACCGCAGATTCTCGACAGGAGCCTTTGGGAAAAGACCGGCCACTGGGAAAACTATCGCGAAAACATGTTCGTGACCGAGTCCGAAAACCGGAATTACGCGCTCAAGCCGATGAATTGCCCGGGGCACGTGCAGATTTACAACTCCGGCATGCGCAGCTATCGCGAACTTCCTTTGCGCTACGGCGAGTTCGGCCAGTGCCACCGCAATGAACCGTCCGGCGCGTTGCATGGAATCATGCGGGTGCGCGGCTTTACCCAGGATGACGGGCATATTTTTTGTACCGAAGAACAGATTCAGGGTGAAGTGACGGCCTTCCACCAGCAAGCGATGCAGGTGTACAAGGATTTCGGATTTTCCGAAATTTCAATCAAGATCGCTTTGCGGCCGGACAGCCGTATCGGTTCGGACGAAACCTGGGATCGGGCGGAAGACACTCTGCGGTCGGCGCTACGCGCCTGCGGCGTGACCTGGGAAGAGTTGCCGGGTGAGGGTGCGTTCTACGGCCCGAAAATCGAATACCACCTGAAGGACTCGCTGGGCCGTCCATGGCAGGTTGGCACCATGCAGGTCGATTTTTCGATGCCGGGGCGCCTCGGAGCGGAATATGTTGCGGATGACAACACCCGCAAGGTTCCGGTCATGTTGCACCGGGCGATAGTCGGGTCGATGGAACGGTTCGTCGGGATCCTGATCGAAAACCATGCTGGTGCGATGCCGCTGTGGCTGGCGCCTGTGCAGATTGCCATTTTGAATATCTCGGATGCGCAGGCTGACTATGCTCAAAGCGTCGCACAAAACCTGAAAAAACAAGGGTTTAGGGTTCATCTCGATTTGCGTAATGAGAAAATAACCTATAAAATACGCGAGCATTCAGTACAAAAGCTGCCTTATATCGTCGTCATCGGCGACAAGGAGCGGGATGCAAACACAGTGGCCGTGCGAGCGCGGGGCAACGTCGATCTGGGTGTGATGCCCGTCGATGCATTGGTGGGCCGGCTGAAAAGCGAGGTCGAAACCAAAGCCTGATCGAGGTAACTCGAAGCGCAGGAGCACGGCTTAATTATTTTCTTCTTAAAGGAAACTACAATAGCTACAGATAAGTCGCATCGGATCAACGGTGAAATTACAGCGCCACAAGTGCGTTTATCCGGGGTCGAGAACGAACCGATAGGTATCGTAAGTCTGGCTGATGCCTTCCGCATGGCGGAAGAAGCAAACGTGGATCTGGTGGAAATTGCGCCAACTGCGCAGCCGCCTGTATGCCGCCTGATGGACTATGGCAAGTTCAAATATCAGGAGCAGAAGAAGGCCCACGAAGCAAAGCTCAAGCAAAAGGTTATCCAGGTCAAGGAAGTTAAATTCCGTCCGGGTACCGATGATGGCGATTACAACATCAAGCTGCGCAACCTCATCAAGTTTCTGGATGAGGGTGACAAGACCAAGATCACCCTGCGTTTTCGTGGTCGCGAAATGGCGCACCAGGACATCGGTATGCGAGTGCTGGAGCGTTTGAAGTCTGACCTGGAGCCGTACGGACAGGTCGAACAGTTTCCGAAGATGGAAGGTCGCCAGATGATCATGGTGCTGGCGCCCAAGAAGAAGAAATAAGCTTGACGCTAAAGGTTCGCACGGCTCGTTCATTCAGTGGGCGGGCCGCGCAATAGCAGGGAATCCAATTCCACTGCAAAACAAGTGAGAGCAGGCATCCAAGAGCAACGAAGTGTTGCCACCTGCAATCATGTTAAAAATGGAGCTGTCCACAGGACAGACATTGCTATGCCTAAAATGAAAACGAAGAGCAGCGCCAAAAAGCGCTTCCGCGTACGTCCGGGCGGAACCGTCAAGCGCGGTCAAGCCTTCAAGCGTCACATCCTGACGAAGAAAACCACCAAGACCAAACGCCAGTTGCGCGGTGCCGCGGAAGTCCATGATACAAACATGGTCTCCGTTCGCGCGATGATGCCGTTCGCTTAACCTCACTAAGGAGCTACTATGCCTAGAGTAAAACGTGGGGTAACAGCGCGTGCCCGTCACAAGAAAGTTCTTGACCAAGCCAAAGGCTACCGTGGTCGTCGCAGTACCGTATTCCGCATTGCCAAGCAGGCAGTCATGCGCGCCGGTCAGTATGCGTACCGCGACCGCCGCAACAAGAAGCGCGTATTCCGCGCACTGAGGATTACCCGTATCAACGCGGCGTCGCGTGAGCACGGCGTCACCTACAGCGTATTCATGAATGGCCTGAAAAAAGCTAACATCGAACTGGACCGTAAAGTCCTGGCCGATATGGCTGTGATGGACAAGCCGGCGTTTGCCGCGATTGTCAATCAGGTGAAGGCCAACATCGCTGCTTGAGCGTTGTGAACGAATGCATCGCCTGACGGCGGTGCTACATTCCGGCGGGGCAAAGGTCTCACACCTGTGCCCCGTTTTGCTTTTCGACTTCCTTTTTTGATTTCCTTTTTCTGCCTCTATAGTCAAGGGTGGAAACCAAGGGCGAAAAAACCGCATGAACTCCCTAGAACAACTGGTAATCCAGGCACAGAACGATTTCTCGGCTGCGGAAGATGCCGCTGCATTGGAAAATGCCAAGGCAAAATACCTCGGTAAAACCGGACAAATCACCGAGCAGATGAAGGGCCTGGGCAAACTGGCTCCGGAAGAACGCAAGGTGCAAGGCGCCGTCATCAACGCCGCCAAGGAGCGGATCGAAGCCTCACTCAATGCATGTCGCGAGGCGCTCGCGAATGCGCAGATGCAGGCTCGCCTGAACGCGGAAGAAATCGATGTGACTTTGCCCGGCAGGGGTCGCAGCATCGGCGGTATCCATCCGGTGATGCGTACCTGGCAGCGGGTCGAGGAGATCTTCGGATCGATCGGATTTGATGTCGCCGACGGCCCGGAAATCGAAACCGACTGGACCAATTTCACCGCGTTGAACAGCCCGGAAAATCATCCGGCGCGCTCAATGCAGGATACGTTTTACATAGAGGGCAAGGACACGCAGGAGAAGCCGTTGCTGCTTCGTACCCATACCAGCCCGATGCAGGTGCGTTATGCCCGCATGAACAAGCCGCCCATCAAGGTTATCGCGCCGGGACGCACCTATCGCGTCGACAGCGATGCGACTCATTCGCCGATGTTCCATCAGGTCGAGGGCCTGTGGATCGATGAAGACATCAGCTTCGCCGACTTGAAAGGCGTCTACCTGAATTTTGTGAAGGCGTTCTTTGAAACGGACGACTTGCAGGTACGTTTCCGCCCGTCGTATTTTCCGTTCACCGAACCCTCCGCCGAAATCGATATCGCATTTGGGAGCGGACCGCTGAAGGGCCGTTGGCTGGAAGTGTCCGGCGCGGGCCAGGTGCATCCGACCGTCGTGCGCAACATGGGACTCGACCCGGAAAAATACATCGGCTTCGCGTTCGGCTCCGGCCTCGAGCGCCTGACGATGCTGCGCTATGGCATTAACGATCTGCGCCTCTTCTATGAAGGCGATCTGCGCTTCCTGAAACAGTTCAATTAAAACTTGCCGGAATTCCTCCCCTTCAAGGGGAGGTCAGGGTGGGGACCAAGGATAGTGCAATCCGTCTCCACGTCGGCCCTCCCATTGAAGGGGGAGGGTGAGAGCCTGATCTTCCCCTTTGGGGAGGAATGTCCGAACATCCAAAGGTTTAACTATGCAATTCTCTGAAAGCTGGCTTCGCACCCTAGTCGATCCGAAGATGACTTCGGACGAGTTGTCGCACTTGCTGACGATGTCGGGGTTGGAAGTGGAAGAGGTCGAGCCGGTCGTGCCGCCATTTTCCAATGTGGTGGTTGCCAAAGTGGTGGAAGTCGCCAGGCATCCGAACGCGGATCGTCTGAACGTGTGCCAGGTGGATGCAGGCACCGGCACGCTGCTCAACATCGTTTGCGGTGCGCCCAATGTGCGCGCCGGAATGAAAGTGCCGGCCGCGCTTGCAGGCGCCAAGCTGCCGCCGGGCGAGGACGGCAAACCATTCGAAATCAAGGTCGGTCAATTGCGTGGCGTCGAGTCGCAGGGCATGTTGTGCTCCGCCCGTGAGTTGAAGTTGTCCGAAGACCATGGCGGCTTGCTCGAGCTGCCGGACGACGCGCCGGTCGGACAGAGTTTCCGCGATTATTATCAGCTCAACGACCTGAAGTTTACGATCAAGCTTACGCCTAACAAGGCCGACTGCCTGTCGGTGCTGGGTGTCGCGCGCGAAGTGTCAGCGCTGACGGGCAGTGCGCTCAGCGAGCCGACCTTTAAGCAGGTCGAAGTGACGTCGCAAGAGAAATTGCCGGTTGAAGTTTCCGCTCCCGATTTGTGCGGACGTTTTTCCGGTCGTGTTATCCGTGGCCTGAATGCCCGGGCACAGACGCCGGACTGGATGAAGCGTCGCCTCGAGCGCAGCGGTCAACGCTCCATTTCCGCGTTGGTCGATATCTCCAACTATGTAATGCTGGAACTGGGACGCCCGACGCACGTCTTCGACCTCGACAAGATACATGGCGGCTTGCATGTACGCTGGGGCAAGAAGGGCGAGTCGCTCAAGCTGTTGAACGGCAATACGGTTGAGGTTGACGAATGGGTCGGCGTGATCGCGGACGACAAGGAGATCGAATCGCTGGCCGGCATCATGGGCGGCGATTCCACCGCAGTATCGCTCGACACGCAAAACATCTATCTCGAAGCAGCGTTCTGGTGGCCGCAGGCGATCCAGGGACGCGCGCGTCGCTATAACTTCTCGACGGATGCGGCGCATCGTTTTGAACGCGGCGTCGATTATGCGACGACGGTCGAGCATATTGAGCGCATCACTGCGCTGCTTGTCGAAATTTGCGGCACCAAGGATATCAAGGTAGGTCCGGTGGATGACCACGTCGTCAATCTGCCAGAGCGTAAGCCGGTCAGCGTCCGGACTGCGCGCGCAATCAGGGTGATCGGCGTGCAGCTCACCGACGACCAGATCGCCGATATCTTTACGCGCCTCGGTCTGACGTTTACCCGGGCCCCCGGCCTGTTCACCGTAACGCCACCGTCCTATCGTTTCGATATCGAGATCGAAGAAGACCTGATCGAGGAAATCGCGCGCGTTTACGGCTTTGAAAATATTCCGACCCGGCCGCCGGTGGCCGCCAACACGATGCGCATCGCGCCGGAAAATACCCGGTCGCTATTTACCGTGCGCCGCCAGCTGGCTGATCTCGACTATCAGGAAGTGATCAACTTCAGCTTTGTTGAAGAGGCATGGGAAGCCGATTTTGCAGGCAATACGAATCCCATCAGGCTGCTCAACCCAATCGCCAGCCAGTTGAGCGTGATGCGTTCATCCCTGGTCGCGAGCCTTGTGGCCAACGTGCGCTATAACCTCAACCGCAAGCTCAACCGCGTGCGGCTGTTCGAAGTTGGCGCCGTGTATCTGCGGGATGCGGCGGTGCAGGATGGACCCTTGTCGGTCGCAGGCTACAACCAGCCTAAGCGGGTCGCGGGCATGGCCTACGGTCCGGCGGCGGAAGAGCAGTGGGGCCAACCTGCGCGCAACGTCGACTATTTCGACGTCAAGGCCGATCTGGAAGCGCTATTCGCGCCAAAAACGCTCCGTTTCGCCAAAGCGGAACATCCGGCACTGCATCCGGGGCGCTCCGCGCAAATCCTTCTGGAGGGCCGCGAAATAGGCTTTATCGGCGAACTGCATCCGCGGTGGCAGCAGAAATACGACCTGCCGCTGGCGCCTGTGGTGTTCGAGGTCGATGCCGAGGCGTTGCGGACACGCGACATTCCTGCCTACGAGGAAATTTCCAAGTTCCCGGCCGTCGTCCGTGACATTGCGGTAGTGGTCAAACAATCCGTGCCCATGCAGGACCTCATGGACGCTTTTGTTGCTGCGCGTCAAGCGGAGCCTGCATGTGATATCATGCAAGCCATTGTTTTATTTGATGAATATCGCGGCAAGGGTTTGGAAAATGACGAAAAAAGTCTTGCTTTCCGATTCACCTTGCAAGATACTCAAACTACCCTGCAAGACGACAAAGTGGATGCCGCGATGGCTGCCTTCATTGCTTCCATCGAAAAGAAACATGGCGCACGACTGCGTACATAAAAAACATCATAAACAGCCGGGGTGGGGACTTTTACTATGAACGACGTGAATAACTCAGCCGAACTTCAATCTGTTTTGGCGGCCGACCTCAATCGTGCCATGCAAGAGGCCCAAGCCCGCTCACAGGCGGAGAAGGACCTGCCGACCTTGACCAAGGCGGAACTGGCTGAGCTGCTTTTTGAGCAGGTTGGTTTGAACAAACGCGAAGCCAAGGACATGGTCGAAACCTTTTTCGATGAAATCCGTAATGCGCTCGAACGGGGAGAGTCTGTGAAGCTCTCCGGCTTCGGTAATTTTCAGTTGCGCGACAAGCCGCAGCGCCCCGGCCGCAATCCCAAGACCGGTGAAGAGATTCCCATCACCGCGCGGCGCGTGGTGACCTTCCATGCGAGTCAGAAGCTGAAGGGCATGGTGGAACTTTCCGGCGGCGCCAAGCCGATGGCCCGGGTCGCCTGACTGACACATGAACGATCGCGCCAGCAAGCCAGAACTAGCCACTTTGCCGCCGATTCCGGCGAAACGGTACTTCACGATAGGTGAAGTCAGTGAACTGTGCGGCGTCAAACCACATGTGTTGCGCTACTGGGAACAGGAATTCACCCAACTCAAACCGGTGAAGCGCCGCGGTAACCGGCGCTACTACCAGCATCACGAAGTACTGCTTATCCGCCGTATTCGCGAGCTGCTTTACGAGCAGGGCTTTACCATCAGCGGCGCGCGCAACAAGCTTGATAGCCGCACCGCCGATGCAGAAGGAGCCGATCTGACGGCCGGCCTGCCGCCGCTGGATATGGATACGATTGCGATCCGCAACGAGCTTAACGAGATACTCGACCTGCTTAAGCGGTAGGGTATGCCAGTCCCGCTACGTAGCCTGCAGACAACAAAGCCGCCTTGAGCGGCTTTTTCTATTTCTGCTCCATGTTGTTCAGGATAGCGGCCAGCTTGTTGACGTCGAGGGGCTTGGCGAAGTGATGGTCAAATCCGGCCGCCTGCGCACTCACACGATCACGTTCCTGCGCATAGCCGGTGACGGCTACCAGCAGGGATGAGGTCAGGCCGATGTCCGACCGCAGGCGCTGCGCGACCTGGTAGCCGTTCATATTCGGCAGGCCGATGTCCAGGATGATTGCGTCTGGCCGCAGGCGTGCCGCCTTGTCTATCGCGCTAAGACCGTCGTGCGTAATGGTGATTCGATGCCCGTACGCCTTGAGAAATTCGCCCAGGGACTCCGCAGCATCGATGTTGTCATCCACGATCAGTATCGTTCGTTCGGGTCCTGCGGTGAAGTTCGTTGATTCGGTTTCGTTGCGCTCAATAGCTTCGACGGATGGTTTGCCAAGCGGAAGGCGGACGATGAATTCCGAGCCGCGACCGGGACCCGCGCTACGCGCCTCCACTGTGCCGCCATGCAGATGTACGAGGCTGCGCACCAGCGTCAACCCCAAGCCCATTCCACCGCGTGCCTTGTCTATCGAATCCGCTCCCTGCACGAACAGGTCGAATACTTTTTCGCGCAATTCCGGGTCGAGGCCGATCCCGTTGTCGCTCACCGCAAGGACGAGTTCGTCGTCCTCCTTGCGCGCGGTGAGCGCAAGGCAGCCCCCGGCGTTGGTATATTTGGCGGCGTTATGGAGCAGGTTCGCGAGTACCTGCGACAGGCGCGTCGGATCGGCGAACAGCCATAACGGTTCGTCGGGAAGAGTCAATGACAGGAGATGGCATCGTTCGTCGATCAGCGGGCGCGTCATCTCCAGCGCCCGGTCCACTGCGGTCTCGAGGGAGACCGACTGCTTCCTGAGTTCTATTTTGCCGCGCGTGATGCGGGACACATCGAGCAGGTCGTCGACCAGCCGCGTCATCAGCGTCACCTGCCGCGCGATCATGTCGCGTGAGCGTGCGATCTGCGCGGTGTCGTGGCTGTGCATCCGCATCAGTTCCAGTGAGGTCATGATCGGCGCCAGTGGATTGCGCAGCTCATGTCCCAGCATGGCAAGAAACTCATCCTTGCGCCGGTCGAGGCCGGCGAGCTCGGCCAGCTTCTGGCTCAGCTCTTCCTCCAGCCGCACCCGGTCGGTGACATCGCGAGTCATGCAGCGTGTCGATACCAACTTACCGTCTTCGACTAGAGCATTCGAATGCATCAGTACATGCTTGATCGCGCCATGCTTGCAACAGATCCGCGCCGGATAGTCGTAGAGGGTTTCGCCGCGGCGCAGTTTGTCGAGAATGTCCGCGATGGCTTGTTGATCGACGTGGAATTCACCGATGTGATGGCCGATGTATTCCTGCGGCGTGTAGCCGAGCAATTCAAGTTCGGCTTTATTTGCCCAGAGAATTTTGCCGTCGGCGCCAAGGCGGTGCATGCCCTCGACCGCGTTTTCGAGGAAATCAGATAATTCCTGTTCGCGTTTGTGCAAGGCTTTTTCGGTGGACTTGCGCCGTGCTACCTCGCATTCCAGCGCGTTGGCTTTCTGCTGCAGGATTGCGATGGTGCGACGTAATTGATCCTCACCGGTCGGCAAGGTAAAGCTCTCAGCGAGGCATACGTGCGAATGGGCGCAACACACCTCATGAAACAGCCTGCCATCCTCTTCGGTGGAAAAAGAGCGCATCGGGTAGGCGCACAGCAACGAGAATGAATGGCGCGCGGCAAGGTTGTTCCAGAGCTGCTCCATATGGATTGCGGCCTGCTGCTTCCCGTCGGCGCACAATATCGCGACCATTTCGCCGTAAGCGCGCACATGGATCTGTCCGTTGACCGACGCCCGTTGGATGGCGCCGCCTATCACCTCATTGAAACGATCGTCGTTCGGCCAGTCGTCGACCATGACTTGCGACAGTGTTTCGTCGGCATCGAGGAAGAAGTATTCGCCTGCGTATAACGGCTTTGAGCCACCGCCGAGTCCACACTGTTTCAAGCGCTGTTCGAGCTCCGCCAGGCGCGATCGGGAGGCAATCACGACGCCTGCTTCGCCGGCCCATAATCCGGTGCCGATGAAGCCGAGTACTTCTTCGAGGAGGAAAGTATCCTCTTCATAGAACTGAACGTAATGCTCGCCGGCCCGGCCTTCCGTGTTCGCCTCGACTGCTTCTGAAATTTGCGGACTCGCATGCGGGACATGGGAATTTTTCCCAACACCGTAGGCAAGGGGTGGAGCGGAGTAGTGGACTACGTGTTGCATACGGAGTGTGGAGGCAGGTTGATGTCCCGAATGAATCACTGATGGGACATTCGCAAAGGTTAGCGGCAAATATCTTCGCAGCATTGGCATACATCATGAAGCGAACCATTTAAAGATATGTTTCGCGGCGATGTATATCGGTGACTGACGACGACGAGTAGAGGTATGAAGCACGAAGCAGCGAAAAGATTCCCGAAAAAGAACG
>JAQGMD010000035.1 GCA_028292565.1 Burkholderia sp.
GAAGCTTACGATAATCGCCAGCCCTAAAAACACCGTGGCAAGAAGACCAAATACCCCGGCTACTGCGTAAGCCGCAATGCGCAGGAGCAGCTCGTTCTCGCGGATCTTCATCTCAACTTTTAACAGATCGAGATAGTCTCCGACCCGATCCAGCGCAATCATCGAGATCGTTTTCGATTTGTGCAGAGTGTGTAGGGCTGAGAGCATCGTAGCTTCCTCATAGGAATCAGTTATGCGCAATATCTAACGGCGTTTGAATAGCATGCCGAGCAACAAGCCGGTACCGACTGCCACCGCCATGGATTGCATCGGTTTGTCCTTTACATATTCGGTCGTGGTTTCCACGCCGCGATTGAGCTGTCGGGTCGCTTCGCTGGCGATGCCTTTGGCGGCATAACGCAGCGAACTGAACTGGGCCATCAATCTGGTATGTGCCTGGGCCAGTTCATCGTCGGACATGCTTGGCGCACGCGAGACCAGCGCGTCGAGGTCGCTTTTCAGGCTCGATAGTTCGCTGCGTAACGTGGCTGCCGATTTCTGTGCGGCACCTTTAGCCTCGTTGTAGCGGCCGGCCACCGCCGGGGACGCTTTTTCTGCCGATCCGTTGCCGGAGGTGCCAGATGAGTAATTGGTTTCCATGAATCGCTCCTTGTCGAGGTTATGTGAAGGTGAGTGCCGGACGCAGCGCGCGCCACTGAGTCATCGCCGCTTCTTCACCAGGCTGAAAATGAAGGTTGCTGCAGCGATCACTATAAAAACCGGAAAACAATATTTTTGCTATTTCAGTTGCACCGGCGGCGATCCCGGTGAACCTGAACAGCGCTGCGATCAGCGCGATCACAAAGAAAACGACACCGTAGTGAAGCATCGGGCCTCCTTTTCCTGAGTTGGGCAATCAACTGCAGCAAATGACGTGCCACCTAAAAGTGAGTAACGGCGAGTTCATGTATAGTACCCATCGCGTGTCAGTGGTGCACTGTGACACGCCGTCCCGGAACGGCATATGCTGCCCGGAACCGATAGTAGCCGCGAGCGACACGCGTCGTCGTTGGCTTCTTGAAATTTGTACAAGCGGCTGCACCCGTTTCTTACATCTTGACTAAAGTTTGCGCCCGGTCCGACCGTTATACAAGGGTCAGTTATGCAAGAGGCAGTATGTCCGTTTTAGGCGTTGAAGAAGCTCGCAACTATATCCATCAGTTGCTCAAGGTAATGCATCGGTCCGGAGGGTCGGATCTTTTCATCTCCGCGGATTTTCCGCCGAGCATAAAACTGCAGGGGGCGATGAAGGCATTGTCCCAGCAGCGCCTCACCGGCGAGGTCACGAAGAAGCTCGCGGTCGCGCTGATGAATGAAAAGCAGCGGCTCGAATTCGAGAATGAACTGGAGTGCAATTTCGCGATATCGCTGCCCGACGTTTGCCGGTTTCGCGTGAACGTGTTCGTGCAGCAGCAGCAAACCGGCATGGTGATCCGCACTATCGCATCCGAGATCCCGAATCTGGAAAAACTCGAACTGCCCGCGATCCTGAAAGACGTCATCATGACCAAGCGCGGGTTGGTGCTGGTGGTCGGCGGCACCGGCTCCGGCAAATCCACCACGCTGGCGGCGATGATCGATCACCGCAACGCCAACTCCGCCGGCCACATCATCACGGTGGAAGATCCGGTCGAATACGTCCACAAGAACAAATCCTGCCTGGTCACGCATCGCGAAGTTGGCGTCGACACGCATTCCTGGCATCACGCATTGAAGAACACGCTGCGCCAGGCGCCCGACGTGATCCTGATCGGCGAAATTCGCGACACCGAAACCATGGAGCATGCGATCGCTTTCGCGGAAACCGGCCACCTGTGCCTCGGCACGCTGCACGCGAACAATGCGAACCAGACCCTCGATCGCATCATCAACTTCTTCCCCGAAGAGCGCCGTAACCAGTTGTTGATGGACTTGTCATCCAACTTGCGCGGCATTATTTCGCAGCGGTTGGTCCGCACGGAAGACGGCAAAGGGAGGAAGGCAGCGATCGAGGTACTCCTGAATACACCAACGATCAGCGAGATGATCCTGAAGGGCAATTTCCATGGCATCAAGGAAATCATGGCGAAGTCGCGCGAGCTGGGCATGCGCACCTTTGACCAGGCGCTGTTCGACCTGTACGACGCCGGGCATATCGGCTACGACGAGGCGATCCGGAATGCGGATTCGGCGAATGAACTGCGATTACAGATCAAGCTGAAGGCCGAGCGGGTCGGGCCCGGTTCCTCGGCAACCAGCGGATTCAACCTGGCGCTGCACGAGGACAAGCCTGTCGAAGAGCCGGAAAAGTAAGGCTGCCGTTATTATCTAATTGTTATTGCTGTTGCCATTGCACAAACATATAACCTAATTGCAAGGTTACGGTGATATAACGTTACAGGCCTTGCTCGATTGACATTTATCAATGTAAAGATTTGCGTGCATGGAAAACTGTGCACCAAGGGCGTGTAACTGATTGCAACATTGAACCCCTGCAAGCTTGATGTAATTACAATTCAACCGCTTCTCAACAACGACTCAACAAAAAAGAGGAAATCATGATCCAGAAAATTAAGCGTCTGTTTGTCTACTCCCTGCTCTCGGCATTCACATTCGTAGGCTTCACGCAAAGCGTCCAGGCAGCGATGATCGGCACGGAACAGATTGCTGCCGCAGGCGCCGCCGAGCAAAACCGCGCGAAAATCGCCGCTGCGCTTGATCGTCCCGACGTCACCGTGCAATTGGAAAAGATGGGCGTCGACAAGGTTGAGGCACAGGCTCGCGTTGCAGCGCTGACCGACGCCGAGGCAGCATCGATGGCTAAGCAGATTGATACCATGCCTGCCGGTGGTGACGTTCTCGGCGTGCTGCTGTTCATTTTCGTGTTGCTGCTGGTGACTGATATTCTCGGCCTGACCAAAGTCTTCCCGTTCACCCGATCCGGTCGTTAAATGACATTAGGCTTCAAGAACTCCCGGCAGTGGTTGCCGGGAGTTTTTTTTCTGCTGACCCTATTGCTGAGCGGATGCGCGACACAGACGCGCGCGCTGATGCAGCAAGCTCCCTCACACCTGCCGCCGCGTGCTGAACTCACGGCGACGCCATTCTTCGCGCAGGAACGTTATCAATGCGGTCCGGCGACGCTGGCGATGTCGCTGAATGCGGCCGGGATCAGCATTTCTCCGGAAGCACTGGTGCCACAAGTGTTCGTGCCCAAGCGCGAAGGCAGTTTTCAGCCCGAGATGCTCGCTGCCGGCCGCCGCAATGGCGCCTTCAGCATGACCATCGCGCCGCGGCTCGACGCTCTGCTGACCGAGATTGCCGCCGGCAATCCGGTGGTAGTGCTGCAGAATTTAAGTCTCCCCATCTCTCCGCTCTGGCATTACGCGCTGGTGATCGGCTATGACCTCAACCGGGAGGAGATCATCCTGCGCTCCGGCACTACAGAGCGGCTGGCCATGCCGGTGTCAACCTTCGAGCACACCTGGAAACGCAGTGATTACTGGGCCATGGTGACGCTACCCGCGGGCCGCTTACCAGTCACGGCGGAGCAGGGCGCGGCCGCTGATGCGCTGGTTGCATTCGAAAAGAATACTGCAGCACCGCAAGCGCGTAAGGCATACGAAGCGGCTTTGCAACGCTGGCCGGACAATCTTGTATTGCAGCTTGGGCATGGCAATACAGCTTATGCGTCGGGCGATCGTGCGGCTGCTGCGGAGGCGTTTCGCCGTGCTGCGGAGAAGCATCCGGATAGTGCGCCGGCGTTCAACAATCTTGCGACGGTTTTGTCGGAGCTTGGGCAGTTTGAGGAGGCGAAGCAGGCTGCGCAGAAGGCCCTAGCTTTGGGTGGGCCGTGGAAAGAGGCTTCAGCGGCGACGCTGCAGTCGATTGAAAAGGCGCAGCGGAAGGCGGGACGGTGACTTGCTCTACTCTCCCGCTTGCGGGAGAGTGGAGTCCCTACGCCGACTTCGCCTTCGCCTCGCCGTTCGGCAATCGCGACAAATAAGTCTCAAACGCCTCCAGCGTAAGAGGCCGTGCGAGCAGATACCCCTGCGCTTCATCACAAGCGGCATCCCGCAACAACTGCAAAGTCTCGTTGGTCTCCACGCCTTCCGCGACCACCGACAGATTCAGCGTGTGCGCAAGGTCGACGAAGGCCTTGATGAACTTGAAGCTGCTGATGCCATCATCCTGTTGAGTGACGAACGAACGGTCGAGCTTGAGCGTATCGAGCGGGAAACTGCGCAGATAGGCCAGCCCTGAGTAGCCTGTGCCAAAGTCATCGACGGACAGCAGAATCCCCAGCTTCTTCAATTCCTTCAACACGCTGGCGGACATTTCAATATCCTCGATCAGCGCACTTTCGGTCAGTTCGAGTTCGAGCAGTCGGGGTGGAAGGTCGGCTTTCTTCAGCGAATCGTCCACCTGTCCCAGGATATCCCGCGACTTGAGCTGCCGGGCCGACACGTTGACCGACACACAGAGCGAGCGGTTGTATTTGTCCATCAGCCGGCGCGCCTGCATGCAGGCTTCGTCCAGCACCCAGCGTCCGATCTGGTCGATCAGACCTTTTTCCTCAGCTATCGGGATGAACTGCATGGGCGACACCTGGCCAAGCTGCGGGTGGTTCCAGCGTATCAGCGCTTCCATGCCGACGATCGCCATGGTCTTCAGGTGGATGCGCGGCTGGTAGTGGAGCTCGAACTGGTTGCGGTCGAGAGCGCGGCGCAATGAGTGCTCGAGCATCATGCGCGTTTTCGCTTCGAGGCTCATTTCCGCCTCGAAGAATCGATAAGTTTTCCGGCCCGCGGCCTTGGCGCGGTACATGGCCGTGTCGGCATTCTGGAACAGCACTTCCTTGGTGGTTCCGTCCTGCGGGAACATGCTGATGCCGATCGAAGCGCCGACGTAGACTTCCTGTCCCGCGATATCGACAGGCGCTGCAAACGCGGTGAACAATTTGTCGACTATCCTTTCGGCCGATTCGGATCCCTGCGAACAGTTTGCGACCACGACGAACTCGTCGCCGCCGAGACGCGCAACGATATCGCTGGGCCGCAGGTTTTTTTGCAGCCGCCGTCCGACTTCGCGCAACGCGATATCACCGGGCTCATGCCCCAACGAGTCATTCACTTCCTTGAAGCGATCGAGATCGATGAACATCACCGCAATTGAATCATTGCGCGGCGCCGACTCCAGCATTTGCTGCATCCGCTCATTGAGCATCGCGCGATTCGGCAGGCCGGTAAGCGCATCGTGGGTGGCCAGCCGTTCAAGCCGCCATTCGGCTTGTTTGCGTTCAGTGATGTCGGTCAGGAATGCCGTCAACGACAAGCCGTTTCCCAGGTCGTCGCGCTTGATGACGGCGTTGACCAGCACATAAACGAGATGGCCGTGCTTGTGTTTGACGGCCACTTCCCTCGCATGAACGGCACTGACCCCGCCCGGTATAAACAACGCGTCATCCAACGGACATACCGGGAACAACTCATTGAGGCTGCGCCCGATCAGTTCTTCGCGCGTATAACCGGACATGTGGCAGAGCGCGGGATTGACCGCTACCAGCACACCCTGCGCATCGGACAGGATGTAACCCGCGGGCGTTATTTCGATCAGTTCGCGGAAACGCTGTTCGCTGATCGCATATTCTGCAGCGCGTTCGATCAGTGCCTTGTTTTCCGCGGCGAATTGCGCAAGCTTTTCGGCGACTTCGTGTAGGGAGACGGGGGCGGAGGGGGCAGGCGCGGAAGGGGTAACCATTATATTTTTGTAGCGGCTGCTAATCGCGATCAGGTAACGCAGCACTTTGAATTGGGATCGTCGGAGGATGAGATTTCCTCGACAGAATTGTATCCTGAATCAATAAAAAACGTCGACATGCAACCGGCCATTCCGTCAGTCGAAAAGCGCATGCATGGTGATACAGTGTTTGACTGACACGGCGCCGACTTACCTGCTGTCAGTTGCCATGTCGATGCAAAGCCGCGGCGGATCCTCAGGCTGCCGGGGTCGCTTGATGCGACTCAAACTGCCTTTGCGCGAAATGCCGAACACTTCAGGTGCGTATTTTCGACAAGTCTTGGTTCATCTTTACGGTGGACGTGCCGCGCGCGTTCCGGGAGAAGAGGAGAATCACCATGAAACATGTTCGCTTCGGCCCCGCGCTAGCTGCACCAGGCCTCGCCGCAATTGTCTCGGTGTGTGCGCTGCTCCCGTTCAGCCATGCATACGCGAGCGGCTTCGCTCTCAATGAAATGAGCGCTGGCGGTGTCGGTAATGCGCACGCCGGCGGCGCGGCGGCTGCTGAAGATCCCGGCACCATCTACTACAATCCCGCAGGTCTCACGATGATGGCCGGGCGCCAGTTCATGGCGGTGGGATCGTTAATCGGAACCTCCACAAAATTCGATAACCGCCGCTCGGTGTCCGCGACCGGGATGCCACTGAGTGGCGGCAACGGCGGCGATGCCGGTGACTGGGCGTTGGTGCCGGCGCTGTATTACGCTATGGATGTCGACCCGAGGCTACGCTTCGGTATTGGCCTGCAGGCGCCATGGGGCCTGAAGACCGAATACGACGCGAACTGGGTGGGTCGCTACCAGGCATTGAAATCGGAACTGGTCAGCGTGAATATCAATCCGGCGCTCGCGTACCGGTACAACGACCAACTGTCCCTCGGCGCCGGAGTGAGCGCGCAGTATGTCGATGTCGAGCTGACGCGTGCGATTGATTTCGGCAGCGTATGCGCCGTTGCGATTGGACCGGTTCCATGCGCGGCCAGTGGCTTCAGGCCGCAGGCGAGGGATGGCAAGGTGAAGGTGGACGGCACCGACTGGGGCTTCGGTTTTAATCTTGGCGTGCTCTACGCGCCGAACGCGAAGAGCCGGATCGGCGTCGCGTATCGCTCGAAGATCCGTCACAAAATTACCGGCGACGCCAGCTTTGATAAACCCGCCGGCTTGCCAGGCCCGCTCGCCGCTTCGCGTACTTTTTCCAATACCGGCGCCAGGGCCGATGTCGATTTGCCGGAATCGATCAACGTCAGCGGCTATGTCGAAATCGACCCGCGCTGGTCCCTGATGGCCGACGTCAACTGGATGCGCTGGAGCCGCTTCGAGGAACTGCGCGTGCGCTTCGACAACGGCGCACCCGACAACGTCACCGTGGAAAACTGGCGCAACACGACGCGCGTTTCGATCGCGGCCAACTACCGCTACAACGACGTTTGGAAAGTTCGGGGCGGCATCGCCTACGATCCTACGCCTGTGAGGGACGGGTTCCGCACGCCGCGCATTCCCGACGACGACCGGACATGGCTCGCCTTCGGCGCGCAATACAGGGCGTCAAGGAATGGGATCTGGGACTTCGGCTACGCCCACCTGTTCGTCAGCGATAGCTCGATCGACAAAGCGGAGCCGCCGTTCGGCGGCAGGTTGATTGGCGACTACAAGAGTGATGTGGATATTTTCAGCGTGCAATATCGGCAGTCGTTCTGACGAAGCAGGACGGGCCCTAGGCCGCCCACTTGTCCGGTCCCGTCGGTGCCGGCGCTTCCTGTATCACGTCGATCTCGCCGCCGCGCAACCACCAGAACAGCACAGCCATCAGGAACGGACCAACGAAAAGTCCGAGCACGCCCATGGTCGATACACCGCCAAGCAGGCCAAAGAGTACCGCCAGGAACGGGAGGTCGACGCGTTGGCCGATGAGCTTGGGCCGCAAAAATTTGTCGACCATAAAAAGCTCGAATGCTCCCCAACTGAACAGGCCGAGCGCGGCGCCGGCATGTCCTTGCCCCAACAGCAGCAATGACACCAGGCTGAACGACAACGGCGCGCCCCCGGGAATGAGCGCCATATAGCCGGTTATCACTCCCAGCAACGCCGGAGCAGGCGCGCCGGCGAACGCATAAGCAACCCCGAGGACGACGCCTTCGAGAATGGCGACCGAGCACAGGCCCAGCGCGGTGCCGCGCACTGAAAGCGGAAACAGCCGGCGTACGACAGGGTAATACTTCGGTAGCAGGCGTTCTCCCGCACGGTCCGCATAGTGTATGACCGCCGGACCTTCAAGATACAGAATGAAAAGCGTCAGCAGGGCGAGGAACAGGTACAACGCGTTCGCCAGTATGGTCGGTCCGAGCGTCCTGACCGTGCTGGTGAAATACGGGACGAGGTCACCTGCGGTTGTTTGGATCAGCGTGTTCAATCCGCCGGGCACCGCCAGATGTTCTTGCCACCAGACGGCGGCCTGCTTTGCAATCAGGGGCAAGCGCGACAGCCATTCTGGCGCCGGAACACCGGTCTCGTTGAGCTTGCCGAGCAACCTTCCCACTGTGGCGACTTCGGTGCTGAGCGTATTGAACAGGAAGACGCCCGGCCCGACAAAACTGAACACCAGGGCGATTATCAGGAAGCTTGCAGTGGCGAGCGGCGACCATCCCTTTCGCACAAGTCGCTCACGCAGCGGCCATGTGATGACGGCAAGCAGGCCGGCCCACGCGAGGGAAGCAATGAAATGGTTGAGCAGCAGAACCAGCGATACCGCGAACAGGATCGGGACGAACAAGGAGAAATATGGCATGGCGCAATGTTCCGGGAAACCCATATCGGCGTCAATCATTTAACACCCTTATTTGGACTCGATAAAGGCCTGCAGGTGCCGGTGACTTTTTACCGGCGCGGAACTTCGCTTTTGTTTCGCATTCATACGAAACCATTGCGGTTTTGCTAACCAGCGGCAAGCTGTGAGCCGGCAACTCTTTATCGAGGGTCGGTGACAGGCGTTATCGCTTTGCTTTTGGCGACTTAAAGGAGATACATATGGAAAGAACGACGGAAAACAATTCGGGAATGCGCGACATACGGGCGAGCGTCACCTCAGGCAATACCCTGGTTGGCGTCTATGACAATCGTGCGGATGCGGATCGCGCGGTCCGGGCACTGGTGGCAGCAGGCTTCCCCCGCGCAAATGTCCGGTTGAGCTCCGAGTCTGCGCAAACGAATGCCACCGGTGCCGCTGAGGCGGATGAGTCGGTCATCGGCGGCTTTTTCCGATCCTTGTTTGGCACCGAGGAACACAGGCTGCATCACGATGTTTATGCGGAGTCGGTACGGCGCGGCAGTCACGTCCTTACGGTGGATACCCGCAATGACGACGAGCTGGAACGCGCGGCGACGATCATGGGCGGCTTCGATCCGGTAGACCTCGATGAGCGGTCCGACCATTGGAAATCGCAAGGATGGTCCGGCTACGACGCCAGCGCACCCATGCTGTCGGACGACGAGATTCAAAAGGACCGCAGCAGCTACGTCACATCGGGTGCAACCAAAACGATACCTGTTGTTGAGGAGCAGTTAAAGGTCGGCAAAAGGGAAGTACAACGTGGCGGGGTCCGGGTATTCCAACGTGTGAGGGAAGCCCCTGTCCATGAATCCGTTCAGCTGCGCCAGGAGCATGTAAAAGTTGAGCGCCGCCTGGTCGACAAGCCGGCGACCGCAGCCGACCTTGCCGCATTTAAAGAGGGTTCGGTCGAAATGCGCGAAACCACGGAAGAAGCGGTGGTTTCGAAGACTGCGCGTGTCGTGGAAGAAGTGGTGGTTGGCAAGGAAGTTTCCCACCGCACTGAGCAGGTCAATGACACCGTGCGCAGGACCGACGTCGATGTTGAGCGCATGGGCGCATCATCCGACGATGCCGAGTATCGCCGACACTGGCAGACCGCTTATGGTACGTCAGGCGGGCGCTACGAAGACTATGACGCCGCCTATCGCTACGGCACGAACATGGCCGGCAACGATCGTTACAAGAACTACCAGTGGTCCGAGGTGGAGCCGCAACTACGCACCGATTGGGAAACCAGTCATCCCGAAAGCACCTGGGAAAAAGTGAAGGACGCGGTGCGATATGGCGCTGAACGTGTGACGGGCAATCGCCGTCACTAATTCCCGCGTAACGGCTCGAGTCACCCTACGTCATATTCCGCTGAGGGAGCAGGGTGCGTAAGGTGCACCCTACAACGCTCGGTTCAGTCATGACCCGCCATCTCAAATGACGGTTTGCACCGAAACGGCGGGTCGACCCCGCCATACGGGCACTTTCTTTCTACATCGACAGAAAAGCAAAAAGCCCAGTCCGAAGAACTGGGCTTTTTGCTTGAATCTGGTGGGGTGGCCGATGGGGCTCGAACCCACGACAACAGGAATCACAATCCTGGACTCTACCAACTGAGCTACGGCCACCACTGAAGTGCTTTGCTCGTTTGATTACCGAACAAGCCCAAGATTATACGAAATTCGTGGCGAACTGGCAAATACAAATTGAATTTAGGCATTTGCGGCAATTGCAGTGACGAGAGGATGCAGTTTCAGCAGCCGGGAAAACGCGCTCGACAACGCAGTCTCGCTACCCGTTGTGTAAGCGGCGAGCGCCCCTTCGCCTGGCGCGGCCCGCCGCAATCCGCGCTCTTCCAGCAAGCGCACCAACTGCCGTGCCACCGGAATGCCGGTATCGATGACGGACACCGGCCGCGTAGTGGCACGCTGGACGACTTCCCCGATCAACGGCTGTACGAACGGATAGTGCGTGCACCCGAGCACCAGCGTATCCGCACCTTGCTCGAGCAGCGGTTCCACATAATGCCGCACCAACAATGCTGTCGCGGCTGAATGCAGTTCGCCTTTTTCGATCTGGTCGGCCAGGCCCACGCATGGCTGCTTCAGGAAACGCACCGTGGTCGCGGCGGTGATTTGTTCGCGCAACAGATCGAACTTCGCGCTGCCTAACGTCCGCTCCGTCGCCAGCACCCCGACGATCCCGCTCTTGCTGATTACCGCAGCCGGCTTCAGACCCGGTTCGACACCGACCACGGGCAGGGTAGGGTACGTCGCGCGTATCGCCTTGATGGCGGCAGCGGTTGCGGTGTTGCAGGCGACGACGAATGCCTTTACCCCTTGCTGCATCATGAACGCGGCGATCGCCAGGGATCGCGCGACTATCACTTCTTCCGGCTTGCCGCCATAAGGCGCGAAGCCCGAATCGGCGAAGTACAGCAATTGTTCATTCGGCAGGAGCGTGCGGATATGGCGCAGCACCGAGAGGCCGCCGATGCCGGAGTCAAAAATGCCAATGGGGGCATTGGCCCCCATTGGTTGGTCTGAAATCGCTGAAACGTTCATTGAATCTTTGAATTAGTCCCCTCTCCCGCTTGCGGGAGAGGGGAGTCAAACCAAAATCAAGCCACCGTAACCGGAATCTTGCCGACGCTGCTGGCAATCTTCTCCTGCCATTCCTTCGGCCCGGTGTTATGCACCGAAATTCCGTTGGAGTCGACAGCAACCGTCACCGGCATATCCTTCACTTCAAACTCGTAAATCGCTTCCATGCCAAGATCCGCGAAGCCAACTACCTTCGCCGTCTTGATCGCTTTCGACACGAGGTAAGCCGCGCCACCCACCGCCATCAGGTACGCCGACTGGTGCTTCTTAATCGATTCGATCGCAACCGGGCCGCGCTCGGCCTTGCCGATCATCGAGATCAGGCCGGTCTTCTCGAGCATCATGTCGGTGAACTTGTCCATGCGCGTTGCGGTAGTCGGGCCTGCGGGGCCGACCGCTTCATCACGAACCGGATCCACCGGGCCGACGTAATAAATTACGCGGTTGGTGAAATCCACCGGCAGCTGCTCGCCCTTGGCAAGCATGTCCTGGATGCGCTTGTGGGCGGCATCGCGGCCGGTCAGCATCTTGCCGTTCAACAGCAGGGTCTGGCCCGGTTTCCAGGAAGCGACTTCTTCCTTCGTCAGTGTGTTCAGGTCGATACGCTTGGACTTTTCCGTATCCGGCAGCCATTGCACGTCCGGCCATTCGGACAGTGAAGGCGGATCCATGTACGCCGGGCCGGAACCGTCGAGCACAAAATGTCCATGGCGGGTCGCGGCGCAGTTCGGGATCATCGCCACCGGCTTGGACGCGGCGTGCGTCGGATGCATCATGATCTTCACGTCGAGCACCGTGGTCAGGCCGCCCAGGCCTTGCGCGCCGATGCCGAGTGCATTGATTTTTTCATGCAGCTCGATACGCAGTTCTTCCGTCTTGTTCTGCGGGCCGCGCTTTTTCAGGTCGTACATGTTGATATCTTCCATCAACACTTCCTTCGCCATCAGCATCGCCTTCTCGGCAGTGCCGCCGATGCCGATGCCGAGCATGCCCGGCGGACACCAGCCGGCGCCCATGGTGGGCACTGTCTTCAGCACCCAGTCGACCAGCGAGTCGGACGGGTTGAGCATCACGAATTTGGATTTGTTCTCCGAACCGCCGCCTTTGGCTGCGACCTGCACGTCGAGCGTGTTACCCGGCACGAGTTCCATGTGCACCACGGCAGGCGTATTGTCCTTCGTGTTCTTGCGCTCAAAGTGCGGATCGGCAACGATTGATGCGCGCAGCACGTTGTCCGGATTGTTATAACCGCGGCGTACGCCTTCGTTGATCGCATCCGTGACCGAACCCTTGAAACCTTCGAAGCGCACTTCCATCCCGACTTTCAGGAAGACGTTGACGATGCCGGTGTCCTGGCAGATCGGACGCTTGCCCTCGGCGCACATGCGCGAGTTGGTCAGGATCTGCGCAATCGCATCCTTCGCCGCCGGGCTCTCCTCAGTTTCGTACGCGCGCGCGAGGTGCTGAATGTAATCCACCGGATGGTAGTAGCTGATGAATTGCAAGGCTGCAGCGACTGATTCGATGAGGTCTTCTTGTTTAATGATAGTCATGATGTGGCTATGCTAGGTTTCAATGGGAATTATTGGAGTGCCCGGTGCTATGGACGCCCGCGAGGATGCGGTCGCTGGCCGCAATCGCCATGGCAGAGAGCAGGAACACCACGTGGATGCCGGTTTGTGCAACCAGGGTCTTCGTGTCATACGAACTGGCGTTGATGAACGTCTTCAACAGATGGATCGAAGAGATGCCGATAATTGCCGTTGCCAGTTTGACCTTCAGCACCGACGCATTCACATGCGACAGCCATTCCGGCTGGTCCGGATGCGATTCCAGGTTCATGCGCGAAACGAAGGTCTCGTAACCGCCGACGATCACCATGATCAACAGGTTGGAAATCATCACCACGTCAATCAGGCCGAGCACCACCAGCATGATGATCGACTCAGTCAGCTTGGTCGGCCGGGGTGCGCCCTCGATCGCCACCGCATTGAGGATGTGGTCCAACGCACCCTGGTTGCCCATCGCCGCGCCGATCAGGTCAATGAGCTCGTACCAGAAATGATAGACGTATACACATTGCGCGAGGATCAGGCCCAGGTACAACGGCAACTGAAGCCAGCGGCTCATGAAAATGAAGTTGGCTAACGGGCGGATAGGACGTGCTGCTCGGGAAGTGGGGGTATCGTCGATTTTCATCTAGGTTATGCAGTGAGGCAGGAAAGAAACCTCTGCATTTTACACGGGCTCGCGACTTCGCTGCGGACCTCCGTGCGTCCCGGCAAGGCGGATACCTATGACCGGGCTCAACGGTGAACTGATAAAGAGGCTATAACGGAATGTTCGCGGAATCAGCCGAGTCATGTAGGCGCAGCCCTATTTACCTGCAGGACTCCACCGTAGAAGCTGTTTAAATTGTGCGCTGCAATATTGACAGAAAAGTATATGTAAGGCCCGGGTAAGGGTATAAAGTTAACGTCGCAGTAAACTAAACTAGCGGGAGACGAGCATGTCAGATATTGAAACGCTAAAACAAGAAGAGCGCATTTTTCCTCCGCCGCCAGAGTTTGTCAAAAACGCAAATATCTCCGGCATGGACCAATACAATGCGATGTGCGCCGAAGCCGCGCGTGACTACGAAGGCTTTTGGGCCGAACTGGCCCGCGACAACATCCATTGGGAAAAGCCTTTCACCAAGATACTCAACGAATCCAACGCGCCGTTTTACAAATGGTTCGAGGATGGCAAGCTGAACGTCTCGTTCAACTGCCTCGATCGCAATCTGCAAAACGGCAACGCTGCCAAGACCGCGGTCATCTTTGAAGCCGACGGCGGCCAGACCACCAACGTCACCTACAAGGAATTGCACGAACGGGTCTGCCAGTTCGCCAACGGCCTGAAGTCGCTCGGCGTCAAGAAGGGCGATCGCGTCGTCATTTACATGCCGATGTCGATCGAAGGCATCGTCGCGATGCAGGCCTGCGCCCGCATCGGCGCCACACACTCGGTAGTCTTCGGTGGCTTTTCCGCCAAATCGCTGCAGGAGCGGATCATCGATGCCGGCGCGGTCGCCGTCATCACCGCCGACGAACAAGTCCGCGGCGGCAAACACCTGCCGCTGAAATCGATCGTCGACGAGGCATGCGGTCTCGGCGGCTGCGAGCTAATCAAGAACGTCATCATCTACCAGCGCACCGGCGGCAACGTCAACCTGAAGGAAGGCCGCGACATCTGGATGCATGAGCTGGTCGCAAGTCAGTCCACGGTATGCGAGCCGGAATGGGTAGATGCCGAGCATCCGCTGTTCATTCTCTACACCTCGGGATCGACTGGAAAACCAAAGGGTGTGCAGCATTCATCCGGCGGCTACTTGCTGTGGGCGATGTTGACGATGAAGTGGACCTTCGACATCAAGCCCACAGACATCTTCTGGTGCACCGCCGACATCGGCTGGGTGACAGGTCACACCTACATCACCTACGGCCCGCTGGCCGTCGGCGCCACCGAAATCGTGTTCGAAGGCGTGCCCACCTATCCGAACGCCGGTCGTTTCTGGCACATGATCCAGGAACACAAGGCGACGATCTTCTACACCGCCCCGACAGCGATCCGTTCGTTGATCAAGGCCGCGGATGCCGACCCCGACGTGCATCCGAAAAAATACGATCTCTCCAGCCTGCGCCTGTTGGGTTCGGTCGGCGAGCCGATCAACCCGGAAGCCTGGATGTGGTACTACAGGAATATAGGCAACGAGAAATGCCCTATCGCCGACACCTTCTGGCAAACGGAAACCGGCGGCCACATGATCAGTCCGCTGCCGGGCGCCACGCCACTAGTTCCAGGCTCCTGCACGCTGCCTCTGCCCGGCATCATGGCCGCAGTCGTCGATGAAACCGGCCAGGAACTGCCAAACGGCCACGGCGGCATCCTGGTGATGAAACGCCCATGGCCCGCGATGATTCGCACCATCTGGGGCGACCCCGAGCGCTTCAAGAAGAGCTACTTCCCCGAAGAACTGGGCGGCAAGACCTACCTCGCCGGCGACGGCGCGATCCGCAACGAAAAGACCGGCTACTTCACCATCACCGGCCGCATTGACGACGTCCTCAATGTCTCCGGCCACCGCATGGGCACGATGGAAATCGAATCCGCGCTAGTTGCCCACGCGATCGTCGCTGAGGCGGCAGTGGTCGGCAAGCCGGATGAAACCACCGGCGAATCGATCTGCGCATTCGTCGTATTGAAGCGCAGCCGCCCTGAGAACGACGAAGCCAAGGCGATCGCCAAAGAGTTGCGCGACTGGGTAGCCAAGGAAATCGGCCCGATCGCGAAGCCTAAGGAAATCCGCTTCGGCGACAACCTGCCCAAGACTCGCTCCGGCAAGATCATGCGGCGCTTGCTGCGTGTGCTTGCGAAGGATGAG
>JAQGMD010000039.1 GCA_028292565.1 Burkholderia sp.
CAGCCGGGCCGAAGCGCCGTGTCCGTATTCTGAAACACTGAAAGACCACGGCCTCAACCTGATCGAGTGCGCGACACTCGAAGCGGCCTACAACGCGATGCATGACGGATGCCGCGTCGGCCTCCTGATCGTGACCCGCGAAACCGAGCTCGCGCATCTCGACAAATGCGAACCCATCGTCAGCAACAACCAGATTTCATGGGTAGGCCTGGTCGCGCAAGAATTGATTTCCACCGCGCGCATGCGCGAATTCATCGGCGAGCACCTGTTCAATTTCATTACCATACCGGCCGACATGGACCACATCGTGCTGACATTGCGCCATGCGTGGGGCATGTCTTTCATGCGCGACATCCAGGGCAAGTCGCGGCCGGACCGCTTGCCGCTCGATACCGACTCGACCATGGTCGGCCATTCCCCGCACATGCAGCGCCTGTTCGCCCAGATTCAGAAAGTCGCGCGTACCGAGGCTTCGGTACTGATTACCGGTCCGTCCGGCACGGGCAAGGAGGTCGCCGCGCTTTCGATACACCGCCAATCCGATCGCAAGAGTGCCTCGTTCGTCGCAGTCAACTGCGGTGCGATCGCGCCGCAACTGTTCCAGTCCGAGCTGTTCGGCCATGAAAAGGGCGCATTTACCGGCGCCAGCCAGCGCAAGATCGGCCGCATCGAAGCGGCGCAAGGCGGAACACTGTTCCTCGACGAAATCGGCGACATGCCGTTCGACATGCAGGTCAACCTGCTGCGCTTCCTGCAGGAGAAAACCATAGAGCGCGTCGGCGGCACCGAGCCGCTGGAAATCGATGTGCGCGTCATCGCGGCCACCCACATCGACCTGGCGGAAGCAGTCAAACAAGGGCGCTTCAGCGAGGATCTGTACTACCGGATCAATGTCGTCTGCATCGGTATTCCACCATTGGCGGACCGCGGACTGGACATCGAAGACGTCGCGAAATATTACTTCGCCAAGTTCGCCGGCATGCACAACAGGAGCCTGCGCGGCTTCTCCAAGGCCGCGATGAATGCGATGCTCAGCCACAGCTGGCCAGGCAACGTGCGTGAACTGGTTAACCGGGTGCAGCGCGCAACCGTCATGGCCGAGGGGCGCTTCATCCAGCCCGAGGACCTTGGCTTTGACCGGCAAAGCGACCAGAACCAGATCATGTCGCTGGAGGATGCCCGCGCCGCCGCCGAGAGCGTCGTCATCCGCCGCGCGCTGTCGCAGTCCCGCAATCAGATCTCACGCGCGGCTACGCTGCTCGGCATATCCCGCGTGACGCTCTATCGCCTGATCGAAAAGTACAACATCCGGCCCGACGTGATGCCGGCGGCGAGAGCGCCGGTCATCGAAAGCGCAAAGCCGGAGTTCGAAGTTCAAAAAGCGCACAAGTAAGGGCCCGCGCATTAATAAGTTGTTCATTTTGGCGGTCGTAGCGGCATCGCCGCCAGGAGAGAACGCGCGGCGCTGATGGCACAGCTTTATCGCTGGTCGGCTCCCTTTTAGCAGCCGTCTTTCCGCAGCTTTATGCAGACACATCAGAACAGACATATAAAAAAAAGGTTTCATCCGGAGTCCTTCTGTGTACAGCAAAAGGCTCAAGTACAGGTAACGTGTAGCGAGGATCGCAAACGGCGCATGGCAGGGTGAGAGCGTATAGCTGTCTTGCCCCGTCACGCATGCGTTTATGGTTTTAGCTGCCCTGCTCCCACCTTGGCCATACAACATGAAAGGTGGAATCAGGATGAAATGGCAAAGCAAATGCCAGGCGCCGTTATTGCCGCTCGCATTCACAAGTTTGATACTGGCCGCTCCGGCCTGGGCAGCAGACGGCCCGATGCAAAACCGGGAACAGGAACTACGCCGACGGCTCGCACAGAACGACGTATATCTGTCAGCCCTGCAGCAAAGAGCAGAGCCGCTGGAAAGCCGCCTGGAAGCGTTGGACGGCACGGCGGCAGGTGCTACGAAGACGCCTGCGTTGATGGCAGTCGCTGGCCAGCCGCAGCGGGTCGCGCAAGCATCGCCTCCTGCCTCATCCTCTTCTCCGCCAGTCGCCGATACGCAGCGCCCGACGGCCGCCCCATCCGCGCCCGGGGCGTTCGTAGTGGATGAAGAAGCCGCGCAACGGGCGCTGGAACGTACCCTCACCCGATCCGGCGCACTGCTGCTGCCCGCAGGTACGGTCGAACTCGCGCCGCGTTTCAGCTACGCCAGGAGCGAACACTCCTCGCCATTTTTCTCCGTCGTTACCGACCCGCGCACTTCAACGACCGGACTCGTCCTCGCACGGCAGAAAACGCGGAGAAACGAAGTCACCGGAAGCATCGGCCTGAAAATAGGACTGCCACTCGAATCGGAACTCGAGGCAGTAATGCCTTATACCCATGTACGCTCATCCGAGGTGGACGATTTCAGGAGCAGCTCATCAGCGCGCAGCAGCGGCTGGGGCGATTTCACGATAGCCGTGGCCAAGACGCTGGTGCACGAAAAGGGACGGAGACCCGACCTGGTCGGGCGCCTGACCTATAACCCTGGCAGGGGCCGGCAACAGGACGGCATAGCTGGATTCAACTCCGGATATCGGCAGGCGCAGGCAGAGCTTGTTGCGCTCAAGCGGCAGGATCCGCTCGCCTTCACTGCCAGCGCCGGCTACACCAAGGTCTACGAGGAGAATTCGGTCAAGCCGGGCGATGCAGCCAGTGTTACGTTCGGGGCCACGCTGGCGGCCAGTCCGGCCACCTCCTTGCAACTCGGCTTTTCCCAGATCTACCGCAAGGAACAGGAACTGAATGGCGTCACGGCGCGCGGATCGGACCGGACTTACGGCATTGTCACCCTTGGTGCTGCTTCCGTTTTGTCCCGCGATGTAACGCTGCTTACTCAGGTCGGCATCGGGCTGGGTAACGATGCGCCGAAATACAGTTTGTCATTTACCCTGCCGATACTCTTCCGTTAAATATGCGCGGGCAACGAAAAGCTTGCCCGCGTTTTATTCGTCAGAGGCGTAACAAGCCCTTCACGTGCACATACAGGTTTGAGCTACCGCCCTGGCCCTGGATATTGCCGGCCAAAAGAATCCCGTAATTATAAAAAAAGGAGACGTTGGGGGCGAAGATGTAAACGCCCGCAGCGGTCATGTTATCCATTTGCTCCATACTTAACTGCATCGGCTCCTCCGCCTTCATCATTGCCTCATCGAGCTCCACTGGCGCCGCTGCAAAGCTTTGCGATGAGAATGCAAGCAGGGAAACAGCCATCAAGGCAGACAATTTCGCTTTTGCTTTTTTCATTGGTTCTTCTCCTAAAAAAATGAGGGTTAGTGGGTAGTACTCGAGCAAAATGCCTCTGTTGAAATTTGAGTGGGTTCAATTTCCGAGTCAAGGGCGGGCGCAGTCCGGCGAAGCGAACCCTTGATGCGGAAATTGAAGCGAATATGCTGGAGTCTGGCTGATCCGGCAGAATGACGGATTAGCCAGACTAAACAAGACCGCAATCATGACCAATCAACTGTTTGAGGTCGCACTTGGAATTCAGTCTCCGTGGTTTGTGCAGAACGTCGATTTCGATGAAACCAAACGGCAACTGACGATAGGTGGCGCTGTGCCGGCAAATGCCGTTTGCCGCGCGGGCACGCATCGTGGGCTTGTCGTGGCATCGCGTACATGCAATTTGCGCGCGCTACGTGGGGAGGGCCGTGGCGGCGGCGGACCTGTCGGACGTAACGGCGGTCGCCATCGATGAAACCTCCTCCAGGCGCGGACACAACTATTTGACGCTGGTGGCCGACATGCAGGCGCGGCGCGTGGT
>JAQGMD010000060.1 GCA_028292565.1 Burkholderia sp.
CCGATGGCATCACCATACGCCTCGAAGACTACGCAAATATCCCGTGGTACAGGCGCGCATGGCATGGCGGCGCGTATCTGTTTTATAAAAGCGTATTTTGGATTATTACCATGGGCGGCCGCACGGACTGAAAGGGATGGCATGAATCGGAGTGTCGCTCTGCTACTGCTGGTGACCATGGTATGGGGCTCCTCCTTTCCGCTCCTGAAGTCCGCAGTAGCCGACCTGAACGGCATCAAGATTTCAGCATTCCGCTTTTTAATCGCCGCAGTTTGCGTGCTGCCGTTCCTGGCCAGGGCGCCGCGCGGGACCTGGGCCGCCGGAGCCGTTCTCGGCGTCTTGGCGCTCATATCCTATGTCAGTCAGGCGTATGGACTGCAGCACATCTCCTCCAATCGCAGCGCATTCATTACCAGCCTGAATGTGCTGATGGTGCCTTTTTTCGGACTGATCTTCGGCGGCCGGCTCTCATGACTGATACTGCTGGCCTCTTGCATCGCTGTTGCAGGCATAGGCCTGATGTCGTGGGAGAGCGGCGGTAATCTGCCCGGGGACAGCGCTACGCTACCGTGCGCATTTGCCTATGCGGCATATGTGGTGGTGCTGTCCCGTTGCGCGAACACGCACGAGGCCTGCTATCTCGGTGCGACGCAGATTGCAGTCATGGCTGCCGCAGCCGTCGTGTGGATGCTGTTTCAGTCGCCAGGCGGCGGCGAGCTCGCGGCGCTTGCCAGGCGGGCGCAACCACATTACCTGAATCTGATACACCTCGGAGTGGTGACCACAGCCGGAACCCTGTTCCTTCAGGCTATCGCGCAGCGCAACGTTTCTGCCGACAAGGCTGCCCTCGCCTATGCAATGGAGCCGGTATTCGCCGCGTTGTTCGGATGGCTGTTGCTGAATGAAATGCTCGGGTGGCGCGGACTTGCCGGCGGTGCGTTGGTGATTGCCGCGCTCATCATCAGCGAGATGCGCCAGGTGTCATCCGGTGTTGCAAGGAAGTAGCACGCGGCGGAACTTTGTCTTTGCAAGGACGTCATCATTGTCTTGCGAACCAGGCGGCTGGATACCCCTTTGAGGCTAGTGACCAACGCCGACAGGGCAACCGGAACAAATCCGGGCTGAACAAATCCATCCTGGATCAAGGCTGGTATGAGTTTCGCCGTCAGTTGGATTGCAAACTGGCGTGGAATGGTGGTCATCTCATCGGCGCGCCACCGCAGAACACCAGCCGGACCTGCCTATGCTGCGGTCACGTCGCCAAGGACAACCGGCAGACGCAGGCCAGGTGCGAATGTGGATTGCGGTTTCGAGGGATACGCCGATGTGGTCGGCGCGATCAATGTGTCAAGGGCGGGATACGCCCGGTTAGCCTGGGGAGAGTTGGCGCAGTCAGGCGACTCAGTGAAGCAGGAACCCACCGATGTGACTATGCAGGAGGTTTCTCATGCATAGCGCCGCAGGAATCCCTTGCCTGCCTTCAGGCAGGCGAGGATGTCAATTGCCATCAAGGAGATATCCATGGACGTGCAAATTCAAAGGAGCGACGAACTTCAACGGGTGGCGGAGCTGGTCGATGAAATCAGGATCGCAATGCTGACGACGGAAGAAGGTGACGGTTGCTTGCGCAGCCGGCCGATGTCAACGGCGCAAATGGATTCCAACGGCGACCTCTGGTTCTTTACTTCATTGTCGTCGGAAAAAGTGGGGGAATGCGAGCATCACCGGGACGTCAATCTCAGTTTCGAGCATATCGAGAAGCACCACTTCCTATCGATCTCCGGCGTGGCCCAGGTGGTGCGCGACAAGGAGAAAATGAAGCTGCTGTGGACGCCCATGGTCCAGCCGTGGTTCCCGCAAGGCGTGGACGACCCCGACGTTGCGTTGTTGAAAGTGACCATCAGCCACGCCGAGTATTGGGATGCGCCAGGCAGCGTTGCCAAACGGTTGTTTGGACTTGCAAAGGCGATGGTGACCGGCAGTCCGGAAGCACTGGGAGAGCATCGAAAAGTCCAGATGTGATTCACGACGCGGGCGCTGTCGTGCGTGCTGCTGTAACCTTTACGCCCGCGGTGTAAAAAGTACTGCCGGCTCCCTGTCCCCGTCGCGCAAGGCCATCGGCATGGAACTTGCGGCCCTTCCGTGTTTCTCGTTGCGTAACGTTTGAACGGAAAGGAGCAAGCAATGGCTTTCAACATCTATAGCTCGAAAGGCACCCCCATTGACCAGCAGCGCTTCACCTGGCGCGACATGACCGGCAAGCCGATCAGCAAGCTGGACGACGATGCGTTCACCCGCGACCGGATCATCCTGATGAACGGGATCGAACAGGAAGCGCAGCGCTTCCAGCATTTCGCGCAAAGAAGGAGCGGCGAATTGCGGGTACCCCTTGCCAATGTGCGCCGCGCCGAGCAGCATCAGGCGACGACAGTCAACTGGATGCTGGGACCCGATCATTCGCCGCTTGAAATAACGATCGCGTATGAGCAGACCGCGATCGAGGTTACCGCATCCGTCGCACGGCGCGAACCCGATCCCTATCTTGCGCAGACGTATCGGTTCGGTTTGCTCGAAGACTTCGATCATCTCTATCGCTATTCGGCTTTGCTTGATCGGATGGAGGGCAAGGACCCCAACAACATACTCCAGAGTTACACCGACATCCTGCCGGGACGGCCTACCGCGTTGGAACACCGCGCGCCTGAGGACGATCTGCGGGAGCCTTACGATTGCACTAAAGCGGCGCCCCTGACGAAATTGCACGCACTGACGATCGTCAGCGCCGAGTTCCAGGTCAATCAATACTATTTGAATATAGGTCCCCAGTTCGCAGATCCGGCGGCACGCATGCTGTACGCCGAAATTGCTTCGATTGAAGAGCAGCATGTGACGCAATATGAATCCATGCTCGACCCGAAGCAGACGCTGCTCGAGGAATGGCTACTGCATGAAGCAACCGAGGTCTACAACTACTACAGCTGTGTGGAGCAGGAAACGAATCCACGGATCAAGGCACTGTGGGAGCGTTTCCTTGACTACGAACTCGGGCACTTCCATCATGTGGCCGAATTGTTCAAGCAGTATGAGAAGCGTGATCCGATGGAGATCCTGCCGGGCGATTTGCCTGAGCCGATTCCATTCGTGAGTAACCGCGACTTCATACGCCAGACACTGGCGAATGAGGTCAACCTGAGCGCGAAGGGAACGCAATATGTCGACAGGAAGGACGAGAGCCAGCGCACTGTCGACTACCGGAAAATGGTCAACGCGGAAGGATCGCCGAGTGAAGCAGTTGCGGCCGGCTATGTGTGGGCGCCCGGCACGGAACTGAATCGCAAAATTGCGGTTGCCGTATAAGCAAGCGAAAGGAATAGCGATGAAAGAGGAAACACAACTTGGTCTGAATCGCACCGGCATCCAGATGTCGCCGTTCGATGCGAGTGAATTGCAGAGGGACGTGGAGTCGGCCGCGCCGGAGCCGCCGGGCGATGCATCCGCCTTGGCGGACCTGCGCAAAACCTTTAATACGAATTCGGATCCGATTGGTTCGGTACCCATCCCCGCCACTTTGCGTGGCGCCGTATCAACGGTCACAGCGAAACTCACCGGTGACCAGCCTGAAGTGTTGCTCGACAAACTGGGCGAACGTCTTGCGTTCGAACGTACCGGGACGCGCCTGTACGATGCATTGATCAGCAAGTTCGATGCGGCGAAGTCAGGCAGGCCCAGCATGACGCGGGACGACTTGTTGAAAATCAGGAATGACGAGATGCGTCATTTCTCGCTGCTCGCGGACGCGATCCAGTCGGTCGGCGGAGATCCCACCGCGCAAACGCCCTGTGCCGATGTGGCCGGGGTTGAAGCGATGGGCCTGATGCAAGTATTAACCGATCCACGCACCACGCTCGCGCAATCGCTGCATGCAATACTGGTCGCTGAAATGACCGACAACCTCGGTTGGGATCACCTGATCGCACTCGCCGAGAATAATGGACTAAATGCCATGACCAGTGACTTCGAGTCGGCCCGCAACGAAGAGCGCATTCACTTGCAATCGGTACAGGGCTGGCTGGAGGAGGCGACGCTGGGCGTGGCAGCCCCCTCCGCTGCGGGCCAGGCCCCCACCGTGCATTGAGCCCCGGATTTTCGGCGCTTGCAGGCTGGTCCCCGCTGCCCGGGGCCAGCCTGATTTCCTCTATACTGACCCGATCAGCCATTGCTTTAACAGCAATGCGGATAGCACCCGTTCATCAATGCAAAGAATGAAACCATGAGTGAAGCAGTCCGTATCGACAAGTGGCTTTGGGCCGCACGTTTCTTTAAAACCCGCTCACTGGCTACCGACGCCGTCGACGGCGGCAAGGTCCGCCTGAACGGCGACCGCGTGAAGCCGGCGCGCGCGGTCAAAATCGGCGACACCCTCGACATAGACAATGGTTCGACCGAGTGGGAAGTCCTGGTGAAGGACCTGGCCGAAAAACGGGGTTCCGCGACGGTCGCACAGGCACTTTATGAAGAAACCGCGAAGAGCATCGCCAAGCGGCAACAAGAGTCGGAGCAAAGGCGGTTTTTCCGCGAGCCGACCTCAGCGCTCAAGGGCCGGCCAACCAAGCGGGACAGGCGCCAGATCGACAAGTCGAGTTCCTGAGCGGGTATTGCATGCTGCAAATAGAATTCCGCCTCTAAGTTCTCGTTTGACTTTTCCAATTTAGTAGATAATAGTACGAGCGTTCGTTTCAGTTATTCTCCCGTGTTTGAACAGGATTTCCGTGGTTACCAAGCTTACCGACCCGACAACCAAATTTATGCGCAAAGGCGAACAGACGCGTGCCGCGATCCTGGACGTGGCGCTCGATCTGGCCAGTCGCGACGGTCTCGAAGGCCTGACGATCGGCCTGCTTGCCGACAAAATGAACATGAGCAAATCCGGCGTGTTCGCGCATTTCGGCTCCCGCGAGGATTTGCAGATTGAAGTAGTGAAGCTGTACCACGATCACTTCGAACAGGAAGTGTTCTATCCCGCCATGGATAAGGCGCGCGGTTTGCCCCGGCTGCAGGCGATGTTCGCCGGCTGGGTCGGGCGAGTGTCGAAGGAAATCGCTTCCGGCTGCATCTACATTAGTGGTGCGGTCGAATATGACGACCGCCCCGGCGCAATCCGCGAAAAATTGGCCGCCATGGTGCTTGCGTGGCAAGGGGCGTTGCGCCGCTGCGTCATGCAAACCATAGAAACGGGCCATCTGCGGCCGGAAACCGATCCGGACCAGCTGGTGTACGAAATGTATGGGCTGATCCTCGCCCTGCAACACGATGCACGCTTCTTGAAGATGCCCGGCAGCGTCAGCCGGGCGGAGTTCGGGTTTGACCGCTTGATCCAGAGCTATCGAAACCCGCAGCCGGACGAAAGTGACAAAGCTGCCGCAAAACAAAATTCAAAATCCGCTGTTAGAAAAACAGCTTAATCAGTTCAAGGTTCAGGAGGAACAATCATGGGTCAATATGTCGCCCCGTTGCGCGATATGCAGTTCGTATTGCACGAGCTGTTGAATGTACAGGATGAGTTGAAGCAGCTGCCGAGGCACGCTGAAGTCGATGCCGACATCATCAACCAGGTGCTGGAAGAGGGTGGCAAATTTGCATCCGAAGTCGTGTTCCCATTGAACCATGCCGGAGACCGCGAAGGCTGCCGCCTCGACAAGGAAACGCACGTGGTTCAGACGCCGGCCGGCTTCAAGGAGGCATACAAGCAATATGTGGAAGCGGGCTGGCCTTCCTTGTCCGCCGATCCGGAATTCGGCGGACAAGGTTTGCCCATCGTGCTGAACAATTCGTTCTACGAGATGCTCAATTCCGCGAACCAGGCATGGACCATGTACCCTGGCCTGTCGCACGGCGCGTATGAAGCGCTGCATGAGCACGGCACGCCGGAACAGAAAGCGTTGTACCTGCCGAAGCTGGTGTCGGGCGAGTGGACCGGCACCATGTGCCTGACCGAGCCGCATTGCGGCACCGACCTTGGCATGTTGCGCTCCAAGGCTGAGCCACAAGCTGACGGTTCCTGCAAGATCACCGGCGGCAAGATCTTCATTTCCGCCGGCGAACATGAGATGTCGGCCAACATCATTCACCTGGTGCTGGCGCGCCTGCCGGGCGCGCCTTCGGGCACCAAGGGCATCTCGTTGTTCGTCGTGCCGAAATACCTGCCCCGGGCCGACGGCACGCCGGGCGAGCGCAACAACATTTTCTGCGGCGCGATCGAAGAGAAGATGGGCATCCACGGCAATTCCACCTGCCAGATGAACATGGACGCCGCTACCGGCTGGCTGATCGGCGAGCCGAACAAGGGCCTGAATGCGATGTTCGTGATGATGAATGCAGCGCGACTCGGCGTCGGCATGCAATCGCTCGGACTGACCGAAGTCGCTTATCAAAACGCCGTGGTCTATGCGAAGGACCGCCTGCAAATGCGCAGCCTGTCCGGCGCCAAAGCACCGGACAAGCCGGCTGACCCGATCATTGTCCACCCCGACGTGCGCCACATGCTGCTGACAGCGCGGGCCTATGCAGAAGGCGGCCGCGCGTTCAGTTCGTACGTCGCGCTGCAGATCGACAAGGAACTGCATCATCCGGATGAAGAAGTGCGCAAGGATGCGGCCGACCAGGTCGCGTTGCTGACACCGATCATCAAGGCCTTCCTCACCGACAACGGCTGGATCGCGACTTCTGAAGCGATGCAGGTGTTCGGCGGCCACGGCTATATCGCCGAGTGGGGCATGGAGCAATACGTGCGCGATGCTCGCATCAACATGATTTATGAGGGCACCAACACTATCCAGTCGCTCGACCTGCTGGGCCGCAAGGTATTGATGGACAACGGCGCGAAGCTGCGCAAGTTCGGTGCGCAAGTGCAGGCGTTCGTCGAAGAAAACGGCACCGATGAAGCGATGGCGGAATTCATCACGCCGCTGGCTGACCTCGGCGAGAAGGTCACCAAGCTGACGATGGAAATCGGCATGAAGGCTTTCCAGAATCCGGACGAAGTCGGTGCGGCGGCTGTGCCTTACCTGCGTGTGGCTGGTCATCTCGTGTTCGCTTACTTCTTCGCGCAAATGGCTAAGATCGCGTTGGCGAAGCAGGACTCCGGCGACACCTTCTACAAAGCGAAGCTGGCGACCGCGCGCTTCTATTTCGCACGCCTGTTGCCGGAAACGGCGATGCTGATTCGACAGGCACGTTCGGGCGCGTCGAATCTGACGGCGCTCGAAGCTGATCTATTCTAAAAAAGCCTGGATACTCCTTCCCCGTGGGAAGGAGACATACGCACCGAATTCAAAGGAATACTCCATGTCCAATTTCATCGTCAAAAAAGTCGCCGTGCTAGGCGCAGGCGTGATGGGCGCGCAGATCGCCGCCCACTGTGTGAATGCCAGAGTTCCCGTCGTATTGTTCGACCTGCCTGCCAAAGAAGGTCCGAAGAACGGCATCGTCCTGCGCGCCATCGAAAACCTGAAAAAGCTCAGCCCCGCGCCGCTCGGCAACAAGGATGACGCCGCGCTGATCGAAGTCGCCAACTACGAAGACAACCTCGAGCTGCTGAAGGACTGCGACCTGATCATCGAAGCGATCGCCGATCGGATGGACTGGAAGCACGACCTGTACAAGAAAGTCGCGCCACACATCGGGCCCAATACCATTTTCGCATCCAACACCTCCGGCCTGTCGATTACCGCGCTGTCTGAAGGCTTCGACGCCGACCTGAAATCGCGCTTCTGCGGCGAGCACATCTTCAATCCGCCGCGCTCCATGCACCTGGTGGAACTGATCCCGACCGCATCCACCCGCCCCGAAAACCTCGACCCGCTCGAAGGCTTCCGGGCCTCCACGCTGGGCAAGGGCGTGGTACGCGCGATCGACCCGCCCAACTTCATCGCCAACCGCGTCGGCATCTTCGGCATGCTGGCGACGATACGCGAGGCCGAGAAGTTCGGCCTGTCGGTGGACG
>JAQGMD010000073.1 GCA_028292565.1 Burkholderia sp.
CTGGCCGTGCAGCAAGTCCGGCAGTGGACGCTTGTCATGCACATTGGCCGCTGTCACTACCGCGCTGTGCGCGAGACCGCTCTGGCTAGCGACACCGATGTGCAACTTCATGCCGAAGTACCGTTGCTTGCCCTTCCTGGTCTGGTGCATCTCGGGGTCACGCTGCTTTTCCGCATTCTTGGTCGAACTCGCCGCGGCAATGATGGTGGCATCGACTATCGTGCCGGTCTTCAAAGTCATGCCGCTGCCTTGCAACACGCGCCCGACTTCCGCGAATAGGCGCTCGCCCAGCTTGTGCTGTTCCAGCAGATGGCGGAATTCGAGCAGGGTGGTGGCGTCAGGCACCGTCTCGCATCCGACGGATGCACTGAAAACGCATTTACGCATGCGAAGCGATTCGGCTCCATTTCAAATCGATGGACCCAGCCTGCATGCGTGGTGTCTATCCCGCCTTCCATCGCGTGCAGGTAGTTGCACTCTTGCAGACGCTTCGAAACAAAGCGATGACTGTCCGGGACCTTGCACCATTCGAGCGTGCGAGGCCGTATCCTTCCAATGCTATTGCGGTCAAAGCCGAGCGTCCCAATCGAAGAACGCGGAATTTTCATAGCCCCGCTGTTGTCTACCTTGTCCAAACGTTAATGCGAAAGCAGAGGTAATTATGCAGACCCAGGACAAGAACCCTCCCGAAAAGAAAATTTCGACAGAAGCGGACGCCAAATCGGTGGACGGCAAATCAGGTGAGAGCAACAAAAGCAGCCATGACGCAAAGAGTCACACGAAGGCTGGAACCGATCAGGGCGCGGGCGGCGGCAAAAAGCAGGAACGCCATCACTAACTAAAGCCTGTCGTCGATTCGGAAGGCCCCGTACAGGATTTTCTCGATCCGCGTACCGGTCATTCCCTGCCTGCAGGTCGAGGCGCGGCGATAGAATGATCGAATCACCCGTGGCCTAAGCCGCTACGCACGATGGGCCTGACAAACGTTAAGACTGTTCGCCGCGACCTACAGTCGCGGTAGCTGTACAGACCGGTCAGGTGGCACCCCTCCGGAGCCACCTGACCGGCCAATACAAACAATTGCTTTGCGGGCTACGATTGAAGACAGGCGCGCAGTACTCTGCTGCTTCAAGCCCCCGCAATCTGGCGCATTCGCGCAGCCAGCGGTGCCGGTCGCCGTGCGCTCCTCGGTAGATGCAAATTCATATCCGGCGTCAACACGTGAATCGACCGTGGCATTGCTTTTCCTAATAATTTATCCGTACTAGACTGTGTGAGCCCTGCCAACAGGCAAAGGAGTTCGCCAGGAAGAGCGAACGAAGAAGCGGGTGGAAACGACAAAAAACGCTCGTTTGAGCATTGCGCGCACGAATACTACGACCTGTATTCGGGCACCTGGAAGACCGCGAAGCACACGTGGCAGTGGCTTGCTACCATGACGGCTCACGTCTTCCCAGTATTTAGCGCAAAGGATGTATGTCGCCCCGCAGCATTAACCTTGTGAATTTTTCGATCTGGCGCAAACGGCGTGGGTCATTTCTGGTCTGACGGGTTCGCGCGAGGTAATGATATTGCTTCAGATCATGAACTTAGATATTCAACAATTAGGATCTGTAAAAAATATCGACAAAATTAAGTCGGATGGGGAGCAAAATTTACCTACGTAAGCTGCGCGTTATGCCTGCTCATACAAGCTCTGCAAATCATCTTTCTTCGCTTCCCCAGAAATATGAAGGATCACGGTATTGCCCAGATCATGAGAAGGGTGAAATGCCCGATGCTTCGCAAACCAGAAAACCTCGGATAATTCCTCGTCTTCATGGCATGTGGTCATAACGACCTGCTCGGGCGGCACGTCTTCGTAGTTGAAAGCCTCCTGATTAGCCTCGTCTACGGATTCTTCCCACGAACCGCACTCTTTTCCCCAAGCCATCATATAGCTGCAGCCTGACTGCACGAGCCATCGGCTGACTTCCCATTGCCATATTTGCGGCACCTCATCTTCAATAACCACAATCGCCTTAAACGGTCGCAGATCGCTAATATCAGGCAAGTCGTTGCCTGGATCCAGTTGGATGTATTTCAAGAGCTTATTCGGCATAACGACAAGTTTGACCGACACGCTTGCGCGTCGGTTTCCAATTCATATTCAGGCATTTCATCGTGGAACGGATGACGCATCGTTATCGACGCTAGCGCGGCGCAATGCTCGCGCTCCACGCCGCAGTGCGCTTCTCCAACATCCGCACCATCCAGTCGAAAGCAATCGCTATAACCAATACGAAGAGAATTGCAGCGAACACGTGTGGCGCGTCGAGTAGCGTACGGTAAGTGGTAATGACAAAGCCGAGGCCTGCAGTGGAAAGCAGCATCTGGGCAACGACTACGCCGACGATGGCCAACGCTCCGCCGATGCGTACGCCGGACAGGATGGAGGGAATCGCAGCGGGAATGATCACGTGAATGATGCGCTGCCAGAGCGTAGCGCCCATGCTTTTCGCCGTCAGTGACAACTGCGGGTCTATGCCCTGGATCCCGGCGGCAGTGGCCAGTATGGCGGGGATGATGCCGTACACGCTGGCGAAGACGATTTTCGATTCCGAGCCGATGCCGAACCATGCAGCCATGAGTGGATACAAGACAACCAGCGGAATCGCGTAGAGGCTCGAGAACAGCGGTGTGAGCGACCGGCGCAACGCGGGCACGCTGCCAATCAGGGCGCCCAACATCACGCCGCCGCCGCAGGCGATGATCAGGGCTGCGGCGACCTCTCCCAAGGTGACCGCGAGATTTTCCAGATACATCGGATAAGACTTGTAACCCGCTATGAGCGCCTCGCTCAACGGCGGCAGGAACAGGCTGTGCACCCACCCGAGGCGCGGCGCAGCCTCCCAGAAAACCAGCACGGCAAGTATCAGGATCCTTCGGGTAGCGGTCGGAGAAATTCGCATGGTTTCCTCACGCATCCTTGATCAGGCGCCACAGTCGGCCTCTCAACTGTCCGAATGCCTCGGTCGACATCACATCCATGGTGCGCGGCCGTGGCAGCGGAACCCCGATGGTTTCGACTATGCGGCCCGGACGCGCCGACATCACCACGATTTCGTCAGCCAGATACACCGCTTCCGTCAGGCTGTGCGTGACGAAGACGATGGTCTGTCCAGTGCGCTGCCAGATGCGCAACAACTCGTCACCCATCGTCAAGCGGGTTTGTTCATCGAGTGCGGCAAATGGTTCGTCCATCAGGAGTACGCCAGGATGGTGAACGAGGCCGCGGGCGATCGACACGCGCTGCTTCATACCGCCCGACAGCTCATGCGGAAAACTCTTTGCGAATTTCGCCAGTCCTACCAGTTCAAGTGCTTCCATGGCGCGCGCTCCCCGCTCCTTTGCCGGGATCTTTTTCAGCATCAGAGGGAATTCGACGTTCTTCTGCGCACTCAGCCACGGATACAGGTTCGCTTCCTGGAACACCACACCGACTCGGTCCGGGTCTGGGCCTGTGATCGGCGTGCCATTGCAGAGAATTTCGCCCTGGCTCGGATGGCGCAAGCCGGCCATCATCATCAGCAGCGACGACTTTCCGCATCCGCTCGGTCCGATCAGGACAACAAACTTGCCCGGTTCGATGACACACGAAACATTGTCGAGTGCCGTGACGCTCTCGCTATTATTGCTTTTGTAAGTCAGCGTTACGTTGCGGACATCGATCGCCGCCTGCCGCGCCGTGGTAACGGCGCCGTTCGCGGCGCGCGGCATTGCATTGCTTGTCATTACTCTGTTCTCCAATGTCCGTACTTTTTCTCGATGGCGCGGACTGATTCGTTGAATGCGATTGCTGCTACCGACACAATCAGGATGCCCGCCAAAAGCTGCGGCAACTGATAGTTTTCACCCCAAGTTCCAATAAGATTGCCGATGCCGGCGCGCGACACATACATCTCCGCCAGGATCACACCCGTGAAGTTGAATATCATTCCCAGCCGCAGCGTTTCCAGGATGGCGGGCAGCATGCTGGGCAGGTAGACGTGGGTGAATATCTGCCGGCGCGTCGCGCCATAACAATCTGCAACCATGATGTGACTGCCGCGCACGCTCTCCACCGCAACCGACATGCTCATGACCACGATGAATATGGTCGAGAACACGCCGAACGCGATTTTTTGCGGAATACCGATGCCGATGGCAAGGATGAACATCGGCAGGAAAATCGACTTCGGTATGCTGAACAAGAAATAGAAGAACGGCTTGAAAACTTCGCCCCAATAGCGATCCTCCGCCAGAAAGACGCCGATGGCGATCCCCGCCGGTACGGCGATCAGGAAGGCGATCAGCACTTCCCACGCGGTCACCCCGATGGCTTGCCACACCGCCGGGCGTTGCAGCAGCTCCCCCAGCACACTGGACACCTTTGAAGCTGATGGCAGCGTGGCGGGATTGATGAGGCCCGCCCGGGATATCATCTCCCATACCAACAATGCGAGCAGCAGAACCGTGAAAGGGTGGCAGGCCACCCTCGCTATGCGTGAATTCACAGACGCGTCGGAACAGGCTTGAACCTGGTCACGAAAGTATCAGCGGCGGGGGCGAGATTGGTCAGGCCGCCGGCCTTGCCCAGATCAACCGAACGTTCCACGGTCTGCGGCACTATCGCGCCGTCCGCCGAAGCGTTCATGATGGATGCCTCGTATTCCTTGGCGGCGATATCCTTAGGCACGTCGTTCAGCTCCGCGATCAGGTCGATCGCATATTGCCTGTTCTGACGGAGATGCTGGACCGCACCGTACAGCGCATTGAGGGTGCCCTGGACCGCTTGCGGACGTTTGGTGATGATTTCTTCTGTCGCGATCCAGCCTGCGTTCAGGTCCGGGTCGACAGCCTCGCCGAAGTTGATGAGGCTGCGCGCAGAGCCGTCCTGGATCATCTTGAAGCTGAGCGGCCCCCATACCGAGACTGCATCAACGTTACCAGCGGCGAGCCCCGGCACGATTCCGCCGCCACCCAATGGCACGCGGGTGAAATTGACGTTTTTGGATTTCATGGTCCACAGCGACAGGAAGTCCGAGATGGATCCGTTGGCGGATATACCGACTTTTTTGCCCGCAAGCTGGGAAGCGTCTGTTATCGGCGAGTTCTTTGGCACCATCAGGTGCCAACCGCCGTATTTGACGCCGGTGGTTGCGACGATCTTCGCTTTAACGCCCTTGCCGCGGCCGAGGGCAACCAGGTAGGCGCCATTGCAATTGATGTCGGCCGCGCCTGCTGCCAATGCCTCGAAGGCCGGTCCGCCGCCCTTGTAGAAGGTGATTTCGGCATCGATGCCTTCTTTCTGGAACAGCTTCAATCTGTCTGCGGCAACTGCCACGGTTGCAGGCCACCATGTTTGCGGCGGCATGGCGATTCGCACCTTCTCGGCAGCGATAGCGGCTGAGGATGCGGCCAGTGCTGCGGTCGTTGCGCCGGCGAGGATTGCGTGGCGTATTGCCTTGAGCAGAAAGCTCTTGTGTTCCATGGAAGGTCTCCTGTGTCGGTTATTAGTACTTTTATTACGGTTAAATCTTCCGCAGCACTTGCGTGTGCGTTCCACCATGATTGACGCCCTGGGATTCCGTCAATGCTCGATAACCGGCACTTCCATTGCGGGTGGCGTATTGCGGCTGCGCTGGCATCGCACAATCCCGTCGATCATCACCATGCCGATGCCCGGCAAATCACCCAGCTGCACACTTTCGAGAAGATCCTTCCCGGCCGTATGCTGCGCACGATCCATGAAAACAAAATCCGCGGCGCGGCCGACCTCGATCAAACCGCAATCGAGATTCCGCATGCGCGCGGTATTCCCGGTGGCGAAACAGAACGCGATTTCAGCGGGGATATCGGCCAGGCTGGAGAGCTGCGCAACCATTCGGAGGATGCCAAGCGGTTGCACGCCCGAACCAGCCGGTCCGTCTGTACCAAGGATCACGCGGTGCAGGCACTTGAGTTCATGTGCATGGCGCGCAGTGAGTATCGCGATGCGCTCATTGCCGTTGTGGACAATCTCAATGCCGCGCGTCGAGCGTTCGCACAGCTCGCACACATCCTTGTAAGGCAATGAAGTATGCCCACCGTTGATATGGCCGATGATGTCGGCATCCGCTTCCAACACCACATCCTTGTCGATCAGACCGGAACCCGGGATCGATGGACCGCCGGTATGGATGGTGCTCTGGATACCGTACTTGCGCGCCCAGGCCACCATCTGGCCGGCTTCATTGCCGGCCTTGACGCTGCCCAGCCCGATCTCGCCGAGCAGCTTCACTCCCGCCTCGGCGAGTTCCTTGAAGTCGGATTCGACCATGCCCTTTTCGACGACCGGAGCGCCTGCGTGCACCTTCACGCCGCTTGGCCGGAAACCATCGAACGCGCGCTGCGATGTAATAGCAAGCGCCTTCAGGCCGACGATGTCTTTCGGACGGCCGGGATAGTGCACCTCGCCGGCCGAAATCATCGTGGTCACGCCGCCGTTGAGAGTGGAGTCTATCCAGCCGATCTGGTTCTGGCGCGGGGTCCAGTCGCCTGCGACCGGATGCACGTGCGAATCGATCAGGCCGGGCGCCACCGCGGTGCCGCGGCAATCGATTACCGTGCGAGCGCCTTCTGTGTCGCAATCCTTGTAACGGCCGACTGCGACGATCTTGCCGTCGTTGACGACGATGGTGTCGGCATCCAGGATGGGATTTTCCAGGTCGCCGGACAACATCAGGCCGACGTTCTTAATGACGACTTTCCCGGATTTTTCTACGATTGCTGCGGTTGCCATGTCTCTCTTCCTTGTTCTATATGAATTGGTTGTTTATGCCATTGTGATGTCACCCGACTGGATGCGCTTAACGCCTTTGCTCTTCATCTGGCTCCATGCGCGTTCCAGTGACCCGTTCAGGTCAATGCCGCGGCAGGCGTCTTCGATCACATAGGATTCGAAGCCCTCCTTGCGTGCATCCATGGCAGTCCAGGCGACGCAAAAGTCAGTGGCCAGCCCGGTGACAAACACCTTTTTTATCTTGCGTTCCTTCAGATAGCCAGACAGGCCGGTGGTGGTCTTGCGGTCCGCTTCCATGAATGCCGAATAGCTGTCGATACCTTTGCGGAAACCTTTCCGTATCACCAGCTGCGCATGTGGAATCTTAAGGTCCTTGTGCAGATCAGCATCCGCCGTACCCTGCACGCAGTGGTCGGGCCACAGTACCTGTTGGCCATAAGACAGTTTGGTCGTCTCGAATGGTTTTTTGCCGCCGTGTGCGGAGGCAAACGATGCGTGGCCGGGAGTATGCCAGTCTTGCGTCAGTACGACATTCCGAAATGCGCCGGAGATGCGATTGATCACCTGTACCACTTCGTCGCCTTTGTTCACCGGCAGCGTACCGCCGGGGATGAAGCAGTTCTGCACATCGACCACTATCAGGGCGCTGGATGCGTCGGGAGTGATTTTTCCTGCGGCATGGGTGCTCCACGCCGCAGTGCCAAACGCGGCGAACAAGCCGGCGCCACCGATGAACTTCAGTGAGTCGCGACGCGTGATGTCTTTCATGATGCTCTCCTCTCCTGTGAAGGTTCGATTACCACCTGTGAAAATCAGCTTGTTCTCGTTATTTGGGATCTGCGGCGCGCGCGCCAAGCCCAACATTCCACACGATGCGACCGGTTCAAACCGTCAGGTACGTCCGCCGCACTTCCTCATTCGCCGCCAGCTCCTGCATCGATCCCTGATACCGGATCTGTCCCTTCTCCAGCACATACACACGGTCGCTGACGAGTTCGGCGAAGTGCACGTTCTGCTCCGACAGCAGGATAGACATGCCTTCCTTCTTCAATTCCAGAATCATGTTGGCCATCTGCTCGACGATCAGGGGAGCCACGCCTTCCGACGGTTCATCCAGCAGCACCAGATAGGGGTTGCCCATAAGTGTGCGCGACACGGTCAGCATCTGCTGTTCGCCACCGCTCATGCGACCGCCTGGGCGCTGCTGCATTTCGCCGAGGTTGGGGAACAGTTTGAACAGCTTTTCCGGTGTCCATGGCGACAGGCCCGGACGCGGCGGTTGCTTGCCGACTTCGAGGTTTTCCGTCACGGTGAGATCGGTAAAGATGCGACGGTCTTCCGGGACAAAACCCAGGCCGAGGCGCGAGATCTGGTACGGATCCATCTTGCCGATGTCGCGCCCCATGAACTGGATATCGCCGCGCTTCTGTTGCAGCAATCCCATCGCGGCTTTGATGGTGGTGGATTTGCCGGCGCCGTTGCGGCCCATCAGCGCCACGACTTCACCGCGCTTCACTTCCAGCGATACGTCGAACAGGATGTGCGCCTGCCCGTAAAACGCGTTCAGTTTGTCTATCTTCAGCATCACGTCGCTCATGCAGCCGCCTCGTTCTTTTTCTCTTTCTCGAATGTCTTGCCGGTGCCGAAATACACTTCCTTCACCTTCGGATGGTTGCGTATGGTTTCGGCGTCACCTTCAGCAATTAGCTTGCCGCGTGCGAGCACGATCATGCGATCGGCATAAGCGAATACCACGTCCATGCTGTGCTCTGTGAACAGGACGGCGAGGTTGTGCTGCACCACCAGCTTCTTGGTGAGCGCCATCAGTTCATTGCGCTCCTTCGACGCCATGCCGGCAGTCGGCTCGTCCATCAACAGCAGCTTCGGTTTGTTAGCGAGCGCGATCGCGAGTTCGACCCGCTTTACGTCCCCGTAAGCCAACACGCTGCAAGGCCGATCGGCCTGCGCAACCATCCCGACCTGATCCAGCAGGGCGAGCGCTTCATCACGGAAAAATGATGCGGCGGGACGCCACATATGGAAGATTTTTTTGTCGCGCGACAGCAGGGCCATCTGCACGTTTTCGACCACCGTCATCGAGCTGAACGTGGCGGCGATCTGGAATGTGCGGCCGACGCCGAGCCGCCAGATGTCGCGCGGCTGCATGCCGATCAGTTCATGGCCGTCAAACTTGATCGATCCGGCGGTGGGCCTCAACTGTCCGTTCACCATGTTGAAGCAGGTTGATTTGCCGGCGCCGTTCGGTCCGAGCAGGGCAAGCAACTGCCCCGCCGGCAGGTCGAACGAAACATCGTCAACCGCCTTGACGCCGCCGAATGACTTGGCGATATTCCTGACTTGTAAGAGCGTCATGTGCGGGCTTCCTCTTTTTCGAAACGGCTGCGTATAAATCCGGCAATCCCCTGCGGGAAGGCCAACACCAGTGCCAGGATCGTGAAGCCGAGCAGCGCGCGCCAGTATTCAGTCTGGCGCATCACCACATCCTGCAGCCAGGTGAACAATGCAGCGCCGACTATCGGACCGGTCAGTGTCTGGACGCCGCCGAGCAGCACCATGACCAGGCCGTCCACCGAGCGGGCGACGTGGATCGTGTCAGGTGAGATACTGCCTTTGGAAAACGCAAACAAACCGCCTGCGACGCCGCAGATCAGTCCCGCCAGGATGAATGCAACCCACTGTACGCGTTTGACGTTGATGCCGATTGCATCGCTGCGCAGGAACGAATCGCGTCCGGCTCGTAGCGCATAACCGAATGGCGAGAACAGGATGCGCCGTATCATCAGCAAGCCGATAACGGCTGCAGCGAGCGTCAGGTAGTAGTATGCGACCTTGCCCGACAACCATTCGGCCGGCCAGACTCCGGTCACGCCGTTGCTGCCGCCGGTGAGGCCATCCGACTGATAAATCACCGACCACACGATTTGCGCGAATGCGAGCGTCAGCATGGCGAGATAAACGCCGGACAGGCGCACGCAGAACCATCCGAATATCAGCGCGCCCAGCGCCGCCACGAATGGAGAAAGCAGCAATGACACGATCATCGGCAGCCCCGCGCTTTTAAGCAGCAGCGCCGCACCGTAAGCCCCAAGGCCAAAGTAGGCGGCATGCCCGAACGAGTGCATGCCGCCGGGACCCATGATGAAGTGCAGGCTGGCGGCAAACAGCACTGCGATCAGGATGTCGATCGACAGTACCAGTGCATACGGAAAGACGTCGCTCAACAACGGGAGGGCCAACGCCACTACCAGTACTGCAACAGCCACCTTCACCAGCAAGGGGCTGGCGGGCCGGATCGGCGCCTCGATATCAGCCACGCTGCGGGTCACGGCCTGCGGGCGGCCGAGCAATCCCCATGGCCGGACGATCAGCACCACCGCCATGATCAGGAACTCGACCACCAGCGTCAGCTTGGAAAATGAAAAATCGAATCCGAACATATGGACCGTGCCGATCGCCGCGCAGATCGCTTTGGTCTCAGCGATGATCAGCGCCGCCAGGTAAGCGCCCGGGATGCTGCCCATGCCGCCCACAACCACGACCACGAAGGCGTCGCCGATGGTTTGCAGATCGAGATGCAGGTTCGCCGGTTCATTCGGGATTTGCACCGCGCCGCCGAGGCCGGCGAGAAACGCACCCAGTGCGAATACGCTGGTGAACAGCCATGCCTGATTAACGCCGAGCGCGCCGACCATTTCGCGATCCTGAGTCGCGGCGCGGATCAGCGTACCCCAGCGGGTACGCGTCAGCAGCAGCCACAACAGGCCCAGCACCGCCGGGCCGATGCATATCAGCGCGAGATTGTATTTCGGGAAACGCTGGCCGAAGATTTCGATCGCGCCGGTGAGGCCGGGAGCACGCGAGCCCATCAGTTCTTCCGCGCCCCAGATATACAGTGCGACGTCCTTGATCACCAGGACGAGGGCAAAGGTCGCGAGTAGCTGGAACAGCTCGGGGACGTGGTAGATACGGCGCAGCAGTACCACTTCGATGAGTGCGCCGAGTATGCCGGTCAGCAAGGCCGCCACCAACACGCCGCCCCAGAAGCCGAGCACGCTGCTGCTGCCGAACCAGTTGATCATCGAATAGGCAATATAGATGCCCAGCATGTACAGCGAGCCATGCGCAAAATTGACGATGCGCGTGACCCCGAAAATAAGGGACAGCCCTGCGGCGACCAGGAACAGCGACGAGGCGCCGGCCAGGCCGTTTAGTAGCTGTATGAGGATGCTGGAAAGAGTCATGGAGATTTCGAACTGACTGCGGGTTAAGAATTGGGAGGAGCATGGACGCGCCTTCCCCCTGCAAGGGGGAAGGTTGGGATGGGGGTGCAGTGCTCGTTATGCGACGGCGTTGATCAAGCGCTGCACCCCGACCCTGACCCTTCCACCTCGCCGCTTGCAAGCGGCTCGGATTCGCGCGGCGCAAAGCATGCTTTGCGAACCCCGCGCTACCCCTTGCAGGGGGAGGGGGCGCCCGGGGCAGGTATTAGATGCAGGGGCACCTGCGTCTGGTATAACAGCCCTGCCTCAATCCCCTTGCCTCATTGCCTTCACCTCAGCATCCGACGGCTGGAACTTCGCACCATCCCGGTACTCATAATTCACCATCACGCCCTTGCCATCCTTGAGGGCGGTACGGCCGACATACGCGCCCAGCGTCGACTGGTGATCCTGCGCACGGTAGGTGATCTTGCCGAAAGGCGTATCGACCTGCAGTCCTTTGAAAGCATCAGCCAGTTTGTCGCTGTTGGTGGAGCCGGCCTTCTTGATGCCCGCGGCAAGCGATGTGATCGCGCCGTAGCCAACGATCGAACCGAGGCGTGGCGGTTCCTTGAATTTCTTTTGATAGGCATCCAGGAACTTCTTGTGCTCAGGGGTGTTGATGCCGTACCAGGGGTACCCGGTGACATACCAGTTCTGCGGGGCTTCGTCCTTCAGCGGATCGATGTATTCCGGTTCGCCGGTCAGCATGCTGAACACTTCACGTCCCTTGAACAGGCCGCGGGTTTCGCCTTCGCGCACGAACTTCGACAGGTCCGGTCCGAACAGCACGTTGAAAATCGCGTCCGGCTTTGAATCGACCAGTGCCTGGGTCACCGAAGCGGCGTCAACTTTGCCGAGTGGCGGCGCCTGCTCTGCGACAAATTCCACATCCGGCTGTACTTCCTTCAACAGCTTCTTGAACGTCGCGGCGGCTGACTGGCCGTATTCATAGTTGGGGTATACCAGCGCCCAACGCTTCTTCTTCATCTTTGCCGCTTCCGGCACCAGCATCGCTACCTGCATATAGGTCGACGGACGCAAGCGGTAGGTATACTTGTGGCCGTTCTGCCAGACGATCTTGTCTGTCAGCGGCTCGGCGGCGAGGAAGAAGAATTTCTTCTGTTTGGAGAAGTCGGTCACCGCGAGGCCGATATGGGACAGGAAGGTCCCGGTCAGCACATCCACTTTTTCGCGGGAGACCAGTTCCTCCGCCACGCGCACGGCATCGCCCGGGTTGGAATTGTCGTCGCGGCTGATGATCTCGACTTTCTTACCGAGCAGGCCGCCGCTGGAATTTATCTCTTCCAGGGCCAGTTCCATGCCTTTCTTGTACGGCTCGAGAAAGTTGGACTGCGACTTGTAGCTGTTTATTTCACCAATCTTGATGGTGTCTTGCGCATAGGACGTTACTGCCATGCCCGCAGTTGCGGACACCAGTAACGTGTGCAATACCGTCTGACGAATGTTCATGCCTCCACCTCTCTCTTTATGAAAAGGCCTTTCCAGGCGAGTTTATTAACGGTCCGTGCAGTCACGGCCGCTTCCTTTTGTCCTGCTATCGTAATCCATCTTCGCCCTTTATTTCATTTTTTTGCAAGCCACCGACACGCGGCAAAGGCCGGCCGGAATCGGTGACGGCGACCGCAACCACGATTTCATTGGCGCGCGGCGCGTCACTGACGCGCGCTTCGACCGCGTCAAAGTGACTGCGCACGAAGGCGGCATCCTTGTGCCCAAGGGGCACATCAATCGCCGTGCCCAGGCCGCCCATCTTCTTGGCCGACGGTACCAGCGCCGCGCCCTTCTCCACTGCCACGCGCAGCGGCGCGCCCAGCTTCGGATGCAGGATGGCGGCGGCATGTTCGAGTTCGCCGGCCTCGCCTACAATCGCCGCCTTACCGTAACTTTCGGCCTCGGCCGGAGAAATGCCGAGCGCTTGCACGCATTTCTCGCCTAACAACTTTCCGAGCTCTTCGCCGATCGCGGTCAGCTCTTCCAGGTTTTGCACATAGCGTCCGGCGCAGGGATTTTCGATCACTGCAATCGCCACCGCGCGGCGCGTCGGAGGATTAATGGGTTGCCCCATTTCGATGCGGCACTCGTCAACCTGCACTATCAATTTGCGAATTTTAGCTGTCATGATCTCCTCACACTCCTGTTTTTAGCGCAGTCCGTCGAATTTGCTGATGCCTTCGGGAGTCAATCCTCCCACGCGTGCATGCACCCGCGCCCCGGTGGACATCGCCAGGATGAATACCAACTCGTCCGCCGCGGGCGAGCCCGGTACATAAACTTCGATCGCATCGAAATGGCCGCGTACATAGCTGGCCGTGATGTGGGTCAGCGGCACGTCGAGCTTCGTTCCCGGTCCGCCCACTTTTTTGGTCGACGGCACGATCGACAAGGCCCTGCCCGCTTCGGAGCCCGATGCACCGCTCTGGCCTTTGGTGTAGCCGGTACGGTCGCCTTTCCAGCCGAGCAGTTCGCGCATTGCGTAACCGCCGGGTACATGCCACAGCGCGCCGTGTTCCTGCTCGCCAGCGCTGCCGATGATGGCGCCTTTGCCGTAACTGTCAATTTCTTCAGTATCGACCGCCATCGCGGCGAGTAGCCGGTGGGCCATGTCGAGTCCTACCGCGTTGAGCGCTTCCATCATCGGCAGGATGTTGGCTTCATAGCGCCCGGCATAGGGATTTTTCAGCACGGCGGCGACCGCGCCCTTGAGCAGGGGCTTGTCCGCCACCGGACCGAACTCGTGATAGATCGTTTCCACCTGCGTGTACACCCGGCGCACTTCAATCAAGTCTGTCATTGTCTTCCTCTTTTCTTATTCTGAGATGACGTAGGTTGGGATGCGAATCCCAACATTCCGGCCCTCGTACGACCAACGGCTTGAAATTCCATTGCCAACATTCGCCGCCCGCAATGTTGGGACTTGCATCCCAACCTACATTCCGCCCGCTTCGACCGCCTGCCGGTTCATTTCCTGCAATCCGAGCGCGCGTGCCTGTCCCTGTAATGTCATCACTGCACCAAAAATGATATTGCTGCGTAACAAGCAATTAGCTTGCCACGCCCCCTGCTCCAGTGCTGCCTGCACCAAATCGGATGGCAGCACGCCGACATCAACCGTTACCGGCAACCCGCCGAGGTCGGTGTCATCTTTCAGGCTGTTCGCCGGCGCACGCTCAATCGACGGATGATCGCAGTTTACCCGGTTCGCGATCATGGTCGCGGCAGCATCTGCCGCCGCGGCGGTCGCTGCAAACACCGTGACGCTATCCGCAATGCCAAGACTGAAACTGCGGCCTCGCCAGCCGCTAGTCGCGATGCCGCGCACCGGAAGCGCAGCTGCGATTTCAAATTCGCCGTCAAGCTCGAGCGCAGCAGCGCTGAATTTTGCCAGATTTGCGAACAAGCCAATGCGATAGCTCTGGCCCCGATTCAAATGCAGCGCGATATCACCGCCGTTATTGATATAAGCGCGGGCGACGCCGCTTTCTTCTCTGAAGAAGCCGATCAGTTCGTCTGCCACCGAACCTGCGACCGCCGCCATCGGCGTGATGAATTCGGCACGATGCGGCCAGCAAGCTTCGAACATGCGTTGCGACACACGGCCGTGGAACGCCATCGGATCCCGTACCGGCCTTCGCAGCAGCGCAAGCTCGCCGACCAGTTCCGGCAGCACGTCGCAAAACCGTTGCCACATGCGTTCGCCGGCGCGCGACACCGCATCCGGTTCGCCGTCCGCGCCGATGATCAGGTCGATCGGCCCATGCTGGAAATGCAATCGGCCGTCGTCCAGCGGGGTTCGGGTCGCTTGCATAAGGGCGCCTTACCCTAGCATCGGTTTTTGGGTGACGGGCCACGGGCTGGTGGGATCCGACCAGTCGACCATGCGATGGCGGTCGGCAGTCAGTACATCGTCCAGTTGCCGCACGTATTCCATGTGTCCGCCGAGTTCTGCATAGTCCTGCAGGCGCATCGTGAATTCAATCGGCGCCACGATAGCGGGCGTTGGCACATAACCGAAAGAATTGTCCGGCATGCGCATTACATCGACCATGACCGTGATGCCGCCGCCGGCCCACACATAGGCGGGTGCACCGCCGCAGGTGACGTTGACCAGTGTTTGCTTGATAGAGCGGGTCAGCCATACCGGATTCTCGGTCACGCCTGCGCGCAAGGAACCGCCGGCGCCGCCGAGGAACAGCACGCTGGTCAATGACGGCTCGCAGTTTTCGCCGATGCGGTCGACGACTTTCTGGACCGGTTCCGGCATCGGTGCCGAAACCGGACGAAGGTTCTCGTCGAGGATGAAATATTCCGCGTGTTCGCCTGTGGTGTAGGTAAGTAGCAGGCGAATTACCGGTCGAGAGGCGCTAGGGTCGAATCCTTCGATGATAGACAGCTGATACTGGATATCGTTTCCGCCCCAGCCGTTGCCAGGGTTGGCAACCTGGAA